>JBARRE010000823.1:0-14205 GCA_049644065.1 Sedimentisphaerales bacterium
CTTATATATAAAGTAAGGGAAACTTCCGGGACAATTGCAAATAGTTTTGAGAGATTCTACCTGTTTATCATTATCTGGTTATTCGCAGCAACAGTGTTAAAAATATTTAGTTATGGTTTTAGCTGGATTGAGCCTTTATCGTTTTTTTTCAGAGTTCTAAACGGTTTTGCTGTTTTTGCCGTTTTCCCGTTAATCTTCAAGGATCGGAAAAGTATTAACAGCCTCGTGAACGCTTTTTTCATAGCGACTTTCTTTCCCTTGGCGCAAGGATTGATACAGCTCATATTTGGAGCAAATATTGGTGGAATGCGATCGTCTATAAGTGATGGTTCCGGTAGTGGAAACTACGAGATGTATTATGGTCTATATTTCAAATATGGCGGATACGCATGGGCCGCTCTCTGTGGCGGGCTCATCATGATTTATAAAATGGGCATAAAAATAAGAATCGATAGAAAGAGGGAGTTCATTTACGGAGGACTTTTCATTCTGTATCTCGTATTGGCGTCTATGACCTTGAGTAGAGTGCTTATATTTAGTATGGCAGTCGTTATTGCTACGATTTTCATAACGATAAGAGCAACAAATGCCGGGTTTCTGTTAATAGCGGCAGTCTTGATTGTGGCGGCCTTAACTATAAGTGGGTCCGGCTATGTTAAAAGTCGGTACCAACAAGTTATGGACCGCTCCGAAAGGGAATTCCAGGTCGTCTCCGGCGAGGCCGATGCTGAAAGTGCCTTTCATGGCCGGGGGTCTTTGTGGAAAAGTAAATTGGATGAGTTTAACCAACGACCATTCATTGAGAGATTAAGTGGAACGAATATTAGTACCGGACCTCACAGTGATTATGTCCAATGGCTACTTCAATACGGATATATCGGCATTATACTCTACATTTTATTATTTCCGGTTCTGTTGGTGTGCTCGGTAAGAATGCTTTTCAGAACAAAAGATTCCTATCTAAGGCCTTATGGATTCATGGTAGTTGCAGGACTCATTGTATGGTTAATGGAAGCAATTATTCACAACTCATCACAAATGCCTGACTATTCATATTTTATAATCGGAAATGCTGCCGTATTCTTGTCTGCAGGTAAGAATATGTTAAACCAGGATTCTTCTTCATCAGCTTTTCAACTGGCGAATATGGTCTAAAAGGAAAATTAGTCGAATAGACTCAATACTTATTCACAGCAAAACATCACGATGAGTAATGAAAAAAAGACCATTATCTTTATGGCCCCTACGCCTCCGCCTTTTATGGGGCCGAGTATTGCGACTGAGATAATCCTTAATTCTAGGTTTACCGAGGAGTTTAATGTAATACATATTGATACCGCCGACAGACGGCCTTTGAGTAAATTAAGTAAAATTGATGTAACGAATATCTATCTGGCGTTGAAACACTATTTTCTTCTTATTCGGAAATTGTTGTTCAACAAAGTTGATCTTGTTTATATACCTGTTTCCCAAACAACCATTGGTTTCTTGAGGGACACTCCGTTTATTATTATCTCGAAACTATTCAAAAAGAAAGTTGTTCTTCATCTGCGAGGGGGCTACTTCAGAGAATTTTACAACTCATCCGGGAGGATGACAAAATATATTGTTAGAAAGACCCTGAAACACGTTGATAGGATGATTGTTCTTGGAGAATGTTTCAAGGTGCTGTTTGATGGTTTGGTTCCTGTGGAAAAGCTGTCGGTTGTGCCTAATGGGCTTGATGTGTCCTTTGATATGAGCGAGGATCAGAGTTCTGATAACAAACACCTGATAGTACTGTTCCTCGCAAATCTTGTAGAGACAAAAGGTTTTCGGCAAGTTCTATATTCAGTTAAAAAAGTTACACAATATCACAGTAATGTAAAATATGTCTTTGCTGGTTCTTGGATGAAAGAAAGTAGCAAACCTGAATGTGAACGCTATATTGAGGAAGAGAAGATTGATGATTACGTTCATTTCACAGGAACTATCACAGGCAAAAAGAAAGTGACGTTGTTGCAGGATGCAGACATCTTCGTCTTTCCGACTTACTTTCCAATGGAAGGACACCCATGGGTAATTGTTGAGGCAATGGCAGTGGGACTGCCTATAATAACTACGGACCAGGGGTGTATTAAAGAATCTGTTATTGACGGTGAGAATGGCTTTATAATCACTAAAAGAGATACCGAAGCGGTAACTGAGAAAATAGTTTACCTGATCGAAAATTCTAAACAAAGAGAAGAAATGGGGCGGAAAAGCCGAGAACTCTATGAGGCAAACTTCACGGAGGAACATTTTGTTAGTAGGATGATCAGTGTTGTGAATCTCACGTTAGGTATTCGGTGAGCTGGATATAAGAAAGAGGTCGTATTTAGAATGATTGAGGATATTTTATATCCTTTACTCAAGTTTTATCAAGCTTCTCCTCCATCAATAAAGAGAATCGCAGGTGAGGCATATAGAAATCTTCCAGACTCTTGGAAATTCGGAAGGACGTACATTGAATTCAAGAATCTACTCACACTTTCAGAAAAATGGACATCCCAGCAGCTTTTGGATTATCAATGGAGAAAACTTAAAGAGACAATACATTTTGCTTACAAAAATATTACTTTCTATAGAAAACGATGGGCTGAATTTGGTATCAATCCTGATAAAATCAAGTGTTTTTCAGATTTAACAGATATTCCGTTTACAACTAAACAAGATGTTAGAGATAATCCACTAGAGTTTTATCCAAACAATATATCTTCCTCTAAAGTTTTAAAAATGTCTACAGGAGGGACTACTGGAGAACCGTTGATGCTCTATTACTATAAAGGCATCGTCCGCCCAAGGGAATGGGCATTTATTACTCATCAATGGTCAAGGATTGGATATAAACCAGGAGATTTATTAGCTGTATTTAGAAGTGCTATTATCAGAGGTACAAGAAACCGTCGACTTTGGGAATACGATCCCACGCGTAATAGATGGATCTTTTCAACTTTTGACCTTACGGATGATAACATACCAAAAATGATAGATAAATTAATCCAGATAAAACCTAAATTTCTGCACGTGTACCCTTCGGCTTTGACTATTATTGCTTCGCATCTAAAAGAGCGCAATGTTAATTTGTCTATAAATAGCCTACGAGGAATATTGTCGGGTTCAGAAAATACTTTCCCATGGCAGATAAAATTATTCAAGGACGTGTTTGGCTGTAAGGTTTGTAGATGGTATGGTTTAGGAGAGCTTTCAGCTTTGGGATGCTCATGCGAGGTTAGTGACTACTACCATATGTTCCCTCAATATAGCTATGTAGAATTATTAGATGATGAAGGGAAAATAGTTGAACGGGAAGGACGAGTTGGTATGATAGTAGGCACAACTTTTGATAATCCAGCGATGCCATTAATTAGGTATAAAACTCAGGACTATGCTGAAAGAGGACCAACTTCATGTTCTTGTGGTAGGGACTATCTTCTAATTAGTGAAATAATTGGTAGATCGCAGGAATATGTAGTTACGCGAGATCGGAGCAAAATACCACTTGCTCCTATCATCTTTGGAATTCATGATGCTGTGTGGGCTGAAATAAGGCAAGTTCAATTTGTTCAAAAGGAACCAGGTAAACTTATTTTAAAGATAGCTCCAGGGAATAACTTCAATAAAAACTCTTTGAATTTTATCAGGAAAGCATTTTTAGAAAGGTTACATCCTAATTTTACTTTTAGGATACAAATTGTGGACGGAATACCAAGAACTTCAAGTGGAAAGCACAAATACATCGACCAAGGGCTACACTAACAAAGTGAGAGAAGGAATGAGACAGACGGATCGTTGACTCTATGAGGCAAACTTCACTGAGGAACATTTTGTTCAGAGAATGATAGATGCGATTAGGCTTACATTTGATGGCCAATAAAACAATCCACACAAGTAATTAACAAGGTTAAATTTCTCGGAATCCATTATTGTGTCGACGAATGCCAATCTTGATGTGATTGCCAGATTCAAAAACTCTATGGTTCATTTCTATAGCAATGGTGAGTTAATATATTCTTCTAAAAACAGAATATATAGAATAACAAATCTTCAAGAGCCGGAGCCTGTAATAGTGGCTGAGATTCCCTGGGGATTGTCAGAAAGTGTATCGAACTGCAGGATTATTGACAGATATCTTAAGAATTCAATTTTACGGGTGCACAGGACAAAAAAAAATGAATATTTGGTTTCTACAGGAAAAACGTGGTGGCATATCGATAACAAAGGAGATATTTCGAGCATAGAGAAATTCTCAGATACTCGGCCGATGGGCAGGGGAATTTGTGAGTCTAAAGCTGGAATCACGTATATCGCTGAATACAATTCAAATCCAAATCGTGGCCCGGTTAAGATATTTCGCAGCAGTGATTTGGAAAACTTTGATGTTGCATGGGAATTTCCTCCCGGAAGTATAGCACATGTCCATGCCTTAATTGTGGATCCTGAATCGGACAATAGAATATGGGTGTTGACAGGCGATACAAATGCCGAAAGCCATATTCATTTCACAGATGACGACTTCAGAACACTTAGGCTATTTTTGAGTGAAGGGCAAAAAACCCGTATCACCGACCTCATTGTCCGAAAAAATGATCTGATCTGGGGTTCTGACTCACTGAGGGCAGCTTCCATATTATCTGTAGACAAACGATCTGCGAATCATATTAGCCAGTTGCATATCCTTCCAGGTCCGGTTTTCTATACTTGTAGAAATGAAGCTGGGACGCTATTTTTCGGGACTTCTCCGACAAGGATAGTAAAATCTTCCAACTATGGATATATCTTTGCACTGCGACCTGATAACTCATGCCGGGAAGTTTTTAGGTGTAAGAAGGATTCGTTTCCGCAATACGGTATTATCTATTTTCCAAAAGGTATTCTTCCAGAGGACTTTATTGTGTTTTCTCAGGTTGCACTTAAACCATATGAAGGATATATGATAATTGCAAGAGATAAATCTTCGTCGTGACTATTTATATACAAATGTCTAACAATACTCAAATTCAGGACGTCCACATGAGGCTCGTGGAGGAAATTTTGTCAGGCTTGTTAACTATTCCTATAAAATGAAAAAACTCGCGCAAAAACTCAAAAACGGAGAAATGCAGGTTATTGAAATATCCCCTCCAGTGCTTGGACCAGGAATGTTATTGGTGAAAAATCATTATTCACTGATCAGCGCAGGCACAGAGGGCTCGACGGTTAAGACGGCACGTAAGGGTCTTGTCGGCAAGGCCAAGGAGCGGCCTGAACAGGTAAAGCAGGTGATCGACGTCCTGAAGAAGCAGGGCCCTATTCAGACCTATCGGACGGTAATGAAGAAACTGGATGCTTATTCGCCGTTGGGCTATAGTTCTGCCGGTGAAGTTATTGAGGTTGGGTCCGGTGTAAGGGGGTATGCTGTTGGTGACAAGGTTGCCTGCGTCGGTAACCATGCGGAGATAGTTTGTGTGCCTGTCAACCTTTGTGTAAAACTGCCGCCGGATGCAAATCTGAAGAAGGCTTGTTATAACACACTGGGCGCTATAGCCTTGCAGGGAATACGTCAGGCTGATTTGCGGCTGGGTGAGAGCTGTGCAGTAATTGGGCTTGGACTATTAGGCCAGCTTACTTGCCTGATGCTGCGAGCCAGCGGAGTTGCAGCGTATGGTATAGATATAGATTCACGTGCCGTTGAAGTAGCAGGGAAACACTGTGCCGTCCGTGCCTGGACTCGTTCAGATGCCGGAGTGAGCGAGCAGATTGAGACTCTCACCGGTGGGCTCGGAGTTGATGCGGTGATAATCACGGCGGCAACTCCCAGTCTGGACCCTATCAATTTCGCAGGTCAGATCGCCCGCAAGAAGGGTCGTGTGGTTCTCGTTGGTGCCGTACCGACCGGATTTGACCGCGATCCCTACTATTACAAGAAGGAATTGGAACTGAGAATGTCCTGCTCCTATGGTCCCGGAAGATACGACATCAACTACGAAGAAAAAGGTATAGACTATCCGGCAGCTTATGTCCGCTGGACGGAAAAGCGCAATATGCAGGCGTTCCAGGAACTCTTGCATGGGGAGCGAATAGATATAGATTACCTGACCACTCACGAGTTTTCTCTTGATAACGCTCCAAAAGCTTACGACATGATAGTTAATCGCTCAGAGCCGTTTCTGGGTGTTGTGCTGAAGTACGATATCGACAGCCCACTGAAACAGGCTCGGGTCGAGGTTAGCAAGCATAAGCCTACGGGAAAAGTAGGGATCGCTTTTATCGGTGCGGGCAGTTATGCGCAGGGCAACTTACTGCCGAATATTCCACGTAAGGATGGTGACGTGTTTTGTAAAGCTGTGATGACGAAT
The DNA here is from genome assembly GCA_049644065.1 of Sedimentisphaerales bacterium. Classification (GTDB taxonomy): domain Bacteria; phylum Planctomycetota; class Phycisphaerae; order Sedimentisphaerales; family Anaerobacaceae; genus JAFGPJ01. The sequence goes on from JBARRE010000823.1 coordinate 6,357, forward strand.
TCGGGAGCTACGTCGAAGCGGGTAGCCGAGCGGTATGGTTTTGAGTTTTGCACGTCGGACGTAAAAGACATTCTGGATAACAAGGATGTCAACACTGTCTTCATAGCGACTCGGCACGATTCACATGCAGAATATGTGTTAAAGTCCCTGAGAGCACAGAAAAACGTGTTTGTGGAAAAGCCGCTTTGCTTAAATGCAGAGGAATTAGCGGAAATTGAACAAGTCTGCCGTGCAGAACGCACCGGTGAAACCGGGCAGTTAATGGTAGGGTTTAACCGACGGTTCGCACCACATGCAGTGACACTAAAAGAGAGGCTGACTGAAGGCCCCATGTCGATGATTTATCGGATTAACGCTGGATCAATTCCGGCCGATACATGGATCCAGGATCCAACTATCGGTGGTGGTCGGATTATCGGTGAGGTATGTCATTTCGTTGATTTCTTAACATTCATGTGTGGTTCTTTGCCAATTCGGGTATATGCTTCGGCACTGCCGGATCCGGGGCATCTAAATGATACTCTGACAGTCAATTTGGAATTTGCGAATGAATCGGTCGGAACGATCTGTTATTTTGCCAATGGCTCAAAGAAACTTTCCAAAGAGTATATAGAAGTCTATCAATCAGGGCTAACTGGGATTATTCGGGATTTCAAGCAACTGGACATTTTCGGCAGCGGTAGGCAAGAACGCAAAAAGCTACTGAGCCAGAACAAGGGTCAGGCATGCATGGTAAGGACTTTTATCAATCGAATTAAGAACGGCGGCGGTCCACTGATCAGGGCCGATGAGATATTTGCCGTCACCAGGACAACGTTTGGTATTATCGAATCACTGCATAGCCGTCAAGCTGTTTCAATCCGGCCATAAGCTACTACGATGGACACACAACTATATATCCGCCAGTTGCTTTCTTACATTGAGTCCAAAGACTATGCCGGCTATGATCCCTATGATGCCCTGAATAGCCCGTTTCTGAGAATGCTATGCAAAAAGAGCAAGTGGGGCAGGATCGCATTTACTCAAGTGCTAAGGCGATTTCCGGTTAACTTACGAGCTATGCTTGGAGTTAAAAAAGGCCACAATCCAAAGGGGCTCGGTCTTTTCTTGGAAGCATATGCAAAATTCTACGCCGTCGAGAAAAAGTCGGAATATTTGGAGAAGATCGACTATCTGCTTTCTCTTCTGGAAAGATTCAGGAGTACAGGATGCTCGGGAAACGCCTGGGGTTACAATTTCGACTGGCAATCACGACTTGTCTATAGACCTAAGTTTACGCCAACGGTTGTAAATACGTCTTTTATCGGCCATGCGCTGTTGGACACATATGAGATAACCGGGAAAGAGCATGCTCTTGAAATGGCACTCGCAATCGAAGATTTCATAGTAAAAGACCTTAATCGAAAGAAAGAAGGAGATGTGTTCTGTTTTAGCTATACTCCGATTGACCACGACTATGTACACAATGCAAATGTACTCGGGGCCTCATTGCTAATTCGTCTTTACAAATTAATCGGAAATAGAGAACTGAGACAGACTGCTTTGGAGAGCTTGGGATATTGTTTTAAGCACCAGCGGGAGGATGGGGCCTGGGGATTTGCTGAGACTGATCTTCAACAATGGGTTGACTCTTTTCATACCGGTTATATTTTGGAGTCAATAAGACATTTTCTGTATCTCGGTGAAGCCACTGAATGGAAGGAACACTACAAACGAGGTGTAAATTACTACGCGAACAATTTTTTCTTAGAGGATGGTACACCGAAGTATTATGATGACAAAGTCTACCCAATAGATATTCATTCCCCTGCTGAAGCTATATATTTTTTCTCCGGAGAAGGAGAAGAATATAATAATCTAACAGAAAAGATAATGACCTGGATGATTATGAATATGTGGGATAAAAGCGGTTATTTCTACTTCCGCAAAACGCCGTATTTTACGAATAAGATACCCTATATCAGATGGTCACAAGCCTGGGGCTTAAGAGCGCTGGCAGAGTATTGCTTCAATAATTGTGATACCCAACTCCAACGGCAGATTGATAATACAACGCCTACCCCGGAGAAAACTAAGAAATGTGGTTAAATTTTCCAGTATATGTCTAAGGCGACTCATATTCGTATACCTTTGGGGCAAGAATATATCTCTCGTTTTTCGATTTTTTGGGGGAGGTATCAATTTCGACAGAACCTATCAAGGGTCATAGAAGTATTCAATTTAGCGAATAATGTTTTATTGTTTCTGGCAGTGTGATATTAGCTCATTGGTTTTTAGTGTGAAGTTCATGCTGATTAAGTGTACTGAAAAATGCTGTTTTATCGGGGCTACGGCAATCCCGAGCGTATACATAAAGTAACATCTGGGACAAGACGATATAGAAGAATTATCAATGTAGAAGCTTTCTCCCTCGTATGCGAGGAGGGCTACAAGCTCAAAGTATAACGAAATATCTGCTATTAAGGACTAGGAAACGATTATGCTAACTCTTGGCGTTCATGACGGGCACACTGCCACAGCGTGTTTATTTGAAGATGGTGAAGTTATTGCCTGTATATCAGAGGAGAGGTTGAATCGAATTAAGGAATGGACGGGATTTCCTGAAACTGCCATTTTGAAATGTCTGGAAATTACAGGAAAATGTCCGGAGGAGATAGATGCTGTGGGAATTTGTTCACTTATGCCCCAGATTGGGATAGAACAATACCATAGTCCACGGATGTATAAAAGGCTGTTTTCGTGCGTGGCTAAAACTCTTCCTGAGAGTTTATTGCAAAGTCCGCGCAATATTAAGATTGTGAATGAAATAGGCAAGATACTCTTCAGATCAAGAAAGAGCCATTTCGTAGATAGCTTGTCAAGGATCGGTATTAGAAGCAAGAACATCTTTTTCTTTGAGCATCATTCGTTGCATTCCGCAACCGCCTATTATACTGGTTGGTACAGGGACAAGAAAAATCTTGTGATTACTCTCGATGGCTCCGGAGATGGTGTCTGTGCAACGATGAATATCGGGACAAACGGCAGGTTAGAACGAATTGCAGAGGTGTTTAATTATAACTCTATATGTGATTTCTATACAAGGGTCACACAGTATCTTGGGATGAAACCAATGTCCCATGAATACAAGGTCATGGGACTTGCGCCATATGCCTCGCAGAACGGAAGGGCAGATGTTCTCGAAAGCTTCAGACGATATTTCAGAGTTGCTGAAAATAATCCGTTGCTGATTGCGAACACATCAGGATTATGGAAATGGCAGTTTGACAAAGCACTCAGAAAAGCACTGATTGGAAAAAGATTTGATTGTATAGCAAGTTCTGCACAAGCGCTGTTTGAAGAAGTAATACTTCAATGGGTAAAAAATGCGATTGAGAAGACAGGGATAGGAAACCTATCTCTATCAGGTGGCGGGTTTATGAATGTCAAGGTGAACTATTTGATATCAAAGCTTCCGGAAGTAAGCTCATTGTTTATTCTCCCGGGCTGTGGCGATGAATCTAATCCGATAGGCAGTGCTATATTAGCCGCTCTGAAAATGGGTTTTTCTCATGAGGGGATAAAGCCGCTCAGTATGGTTTACTGGGGCCCTTCTTACAGTAGCGATGCGATAAAAAAGACTATAGGCAGAGAACTGGATGGTTTAGGGCTGAAGATTAAACGTTATGAGAACACAAACAGTGTCGTAGCTGAAAGGATTGCGGAGGGAAAGATTGCTGGCCGTTTCACCGGGCGGATGGAGTGGGGTGCGAGGGCCCTTGGTAACAGGTCGATTGTTGCGGATCCAAGAAACGAGAGAACAATTCATAAAATCAATAAGGCCATTAAGATGAGGGATTTCTGGATGCCATTTGCTCCGGCTATTTTGCGGGAATACAGAAACAGATATGTTTCTTTGCGGGAAGATTTCAGATGTCCCTTTATGACGGTTGCTCCAGATACCAAGCCGGAAGCCTGGGAAGACATTCCGGCAGGACTCCATCCTTTTGATAAAACTTCAAGGATTCAGGTGCTGGATCCTGAGAACCACCCATCATTCTATGAACTCGTGTCATTCTTTCAACGTATCACAGGCGTTGGAGGAGTTCTGAACACATCCTTTAATCTGCACGGCGATCCAATTGTATGCTCTCCGGAAGATGCAATATACACTTTCTTGAACTCGGATTTAGATGTCTTGCAGCTTGAAGATTATCTTATTGAGAAATGACTTCAAATCGACCACTAGCTCATCTAAAAATCAGCACAGGTACGCAAGACGATATCCTTTCCTATATTGAGAAGTGTATTGCGGAAGATAAACGCATTTACTGCATTCCGCTGAATGTAACCAAGTATGTTTTGTCAAAGAAAGACTCGAAGCTCAGGGAAGTAATAAGCGACTCGGATTTGGTGATAGCGGACGGGATTCCGATTATGTGGTTGAGCCGTCGTGCCGGTTATGGGGATGTCCATCGGATAACTGGAATTGATCTTGCCGAGACTATTCTTTCAAGATCAAAAAAGCACAAGTGGAAATTATATTTCCTCGGTGCATCATCTGTGAATCTTGAGCGGGCAATCGAACGAGTACGTGAAAGGTTCAATTGTCCCGATATAGTGGGTTATGACCATGGATATTTTAAGCCGGACGATATTGGTAGAATAATTGACAAAATAAACAGTTCCAGGGCGGATATTTTGTTTCTTGGATTGGGGATGCCTCAAAAAGAGTACTTCATCCAGGATTATTTCGCTAAAACCACAGCCAAGCTCTTTCTGCCTGTTGGTGGTGCTTTTGATGTATGGGCAGAAATAAAAAACAGGACACCTGAAATAGTCCAAAAGATTGGTTTGGAATGGTTATACAGAAGTTTCTATGATAGAAGCAGAGCACGAAATATTGCAAGATACGGCCTAAACTTTTTTAACGACCTTATATTCTATAAGCAAAAATGAAACTGATCGCAGTAGCAGGTGCCAGGCCGAATTTTATAAAGATCGCTCCCCTCGTGTATGAACTAGATAACCACTGCGGAAGCATACAGTGGAAACTTGTACATACCGGCCAGCATTATGATGAGAAAATGAGCGACTTGTTCTTCCGGCAGCTCGAAATTCCTGAGCCGGACATAAACCTTGGGGTGGGTTCCGCTTCTCATGCAATCCAGACAGCCGAGATTATGAAACGTTTTGAACCTGTCGTGCTGGAGCATGAGCCTGATGTTGTCCTTGTTGTTGGGGATGTCAATAGCACCATCGCCTGCGGTCTTGTGGCTGTGAAATTAGGAGTAAAACTTGCTCACGTGGAAGCAGGCTTGCGTAGTTTCGATCGCTCAATGCCGGAGGAAGTCAACCGCGTCCTGACAGATTCCATCAGCGATTTGCTTTTTTGCACAGAGCAGAGCGGCGTTGATAACCTACTTCGCGAAGGTATTCCTGACGAAAAAATATTCCTCGTGGGCAACGTTATGATCGATACGTTGCTCAAAAACAAAGTTAAAGCCGAAGATTCCAATATTTTGAATCAGCTTGATCTTAACGGCAATGACTTTGCTGTTGTTACCCTGCACCGCCCCTCCAATGTCGATGATGTGATCGTTTTCGGCAGGATCCTTGATGCTCTTGAAGTCATTCAAAAAGACATGCCGGTAGTTTTCTCTGTCCATCCGCGAACGCGCAGGAATTTGAGCTCGACATCTTTGGGAGAAAGAGTCGATGCTATGGCTGGACTTCGGCTGCTGGATCCGATGGGATATCTTGATTTCTTAAAGCTGATGTCTTCGGCGAAAATTGTGCTTACCGATTCGGGCGGCATTCAGGAAGAGGCAACTATTCTCAAAGTTCCCTGCTTAACTTTGCGTGAAAACACCGAACGCCCAATCACCGTGGAGATTGGCTCCAATCGCGTTGTTGGCACGGAGACAGGAAAGATTATCGAAGCTTATACACAGGTGCGAGACGATGGCCTGCATGAATCGCAAATTCCACCTCTCTGGGATGGGCGTGCGGCCGAGCGTATTGTTAGAATACTATGCCAAGTATAAATGATGGATTCACAAAATATTCAAAAGACCGGCGTTAAGAAATTGCTTTTAATGGGTGAGAGGTTCTATCACAAGATCCTCCCCTGTTTCCGATGGATTTTGTCTCCTCTTAGACGAATATGTACACTTTTCAATATTCTCAGGCCGGACGTGTGGATTATAACGGGAAATGAGATCTCCAGTGGACATAGTCTAACCATGATCTTCGCTGGACGCGAAACGGACAAAAATTTCCTGAACAACCTGGCTTTTGGTAGCTCTTGCCGGCAGAATTATGTTGGCAGGAGGTGGTTATGGAGAATCTCTGAAACAGTTCAGGAAAGCGGTCATGATTGTGACCTGATGATCGCTGAGGTTCCTCGCTTTTATCGCACATTGTTAGGGAAAAAGAAGAGCATCTATGTCCCATGTTGGATTTCCGGGGAAATAGATATTTCTTCACATATCAAGAAAGACAGTGTTAAAACAGATATACGCAGCATAAGGAAGAACAGGTTGCATTTCGAAGTAACGAATGAACCATCCCAACTTCACAACTTTTATTACAATATGTATGTACCTTACATCACGAAAGTCCACGGCAATAGATCCGTGATTATGAGCTATGATTATGTTAAGAGAGAATTCAAAAAACGTGGCTGGCATAACGTCTTACTTCTTATAAAAAAAGAAGAAGAATATATAGCCGGCATATCACTTCTGTGCAGGAAGAATAGAGCAAAATTATGGTCTCTTGGTGTCAAAAATGGTAATTCGGATTATGTTAGAGAAAGTGTGCCAGGAGCACTGTACTATTTCTCAATCTGTTACTTGAAAGCAAAAGGCTTCACAGAGATTAATTGTGGTAGATCAAGACCCTTTTTAAAAGATGGCGTATTAGAGTTTAAAAAGAAACGGGGTGGGCGAATAGTTTACACATCTAAAATGGGCTTTCTGATAAAACCACTGTCGAAGACGGGTGGGATTAAAGGATTCTTTTTGAATAATCCTCTTATCTATGAAGACAAAACAGGGCTTAATGGCGCCATATTTGTGGCAAGCGATCAATCCCTTTCCAGAAGCGATTTTGCAAGGATTTATAAAGACCATTATTTGAGAGGTCTATCCAAATTAGCAGTTTATCGATTTGGAGAAGCCGATAAAATTTTGGATATTGTACCTCCGGAATTTTCTGACAGAATAACAATGTGTTCGGTAGAAAGTATATTCTAAACATCAACAGAGGTCATGGGGAAAGTTCTTTTAAACATCGCTGAACCTGATCAGAAAAGATTTTCCATTATAGATGGATAGTGAATAATTCTCCTCAATTGTTGGATTTGGTTGGTATTAACCTTTCACTCATTACGATATCAGATGATTTGTATTGATATCACTCCAAATGGCTTTTTACTTGAGTCGAAACAAAGGTAATGGAACCACAAAATAACGGAAAATCGATTATCAGAAAGCTGCTTTTTACGGGTAAAAAAATTTATTATAAGACTCCAAATTGTCTTCGATGGATTCTTTGGCCTGTTCGGTGGCTTGTTAGATTGATATTCGGGCTTTTGGGCATCCTAAGATTGGACCTATGGATCATAACAGGTGATGAGATTTCCAGCGAACAGAAACTCACTATTCTCTATGCTGGACATGAAGTGGACAAGAACTATCTCATTGCATTGGCTTTCGGTAGTTCTTATCAAGAGAATTATATTGGGAAAAAGTGGTTATGGAAAATCCCCAAATTAGTCAAAGCAGATGACCATGATTGTTCTCTTATGGTCACTGAAGTGCCTAAATGTCTTCGCATATTGTCTGAGAGAATGAGGTGTCTTTAT
>JBARRE010000824.1:0-1851 GCA_049644065.1 Sedimentisphaerales bacterium
CGGCGGCGTTGTACTCGCGGATGTCCAGAAAAAAGTCGCCGGTATCGAGACAATGATACTACGAGGAACAAAAACATTTACATATCCGGGCGAGCCCGACCGCATTTTCGAATTCGACGGGATAAAATGCAAATTCGACCTTGTGAGATATCATTCGACTCAGTACGGCCTGGTTGAGGAGGGATACGCCGAGGGCAAACTAATCTATCGAATCACCTTCAATATCCCGGAAGATCAAACTCTTATTCTGTTTCCGAAATATAAGAAATACTTGAAATTCGCTTCCATGGATGCCTTTGCGAAGGTAATGGAGAACTTTTCAACTCCCAACGGTATCCTTAATCTGCTTCTTGGGGGCAACTACAAGAAACTGGGACGAGACAAGATCGACGGGGTGGAGGTTGAAGCATTTGAATTCCAGGACACGGAGCCTCTCGAGTCTTTCAAAGAGCTTCTTCCCAAGGCCGTTTTTAATATTCAGAACTTCAAAGGTAAAGTCTGGATAGGGATTAAAGAGCAACTGCCGGTCAGGATCGAAGGCGACCTGGCCATCGGCAAGAGCTTTACGACGATGTTCAACGACCTAAACCTGCGCGAGGTAAATGTTCTGGATAAGTATAATATCGAGCTTGATGAAGAAATCTTCGACACCAATCCACCCGAAGACTATACGGAATTAACGCTCAGTGACATCCTTCAAGTAATTCCAGTAGAGGCCAAGGCCGGTCTTGTGGGTCTGGGTATCGCCCCGGCAGGATTTATCTTCTGGAGACGTCGAAGAAAAAGAACCGTAGTAAGCTGAAACTGACGTGCCCTTTCGCTGCAAGGCACAACCACTCTCGATTTAAAAGCCCTGTTTTAAGCAGGGCTTTTTTGGAGCGTTGTTGTCAGGAAGTTCTGACAGGCAAGTTGATTCGAGACTCATGGAGGCCAAATCCTGAGTATTTGACACAGCTTCTGGTGAAGTGTAAGATTCAGCGGCAAAGACCTGACATTGTGCAGCTATCGATTCAGTAAAGATGAAGATGACAGCTAAAGAACAAAAGATGAGGATGTTCGGTCCAATATGGCTGCAGGTGGCTTTGCTCTTCATAGCTTGGGCTCTGGTTGGATGTGTGACAACACCGAAATTAACACTGGAGGTATAAGGCCTTGTTACCGTGGTATCTGGAATTTAATGCAATGGAAAAATCGAATTGATCATATCACTGAAAAAAATTAGAGACCACCATTTACCTTTGGTCGGTAGCAAGGCTCTTAGTCTTGCTTGGTTAAAACAAATCGGTCTTATGGTTCCCCCTGGATTCTGCGTCAAAGCAGCCGCCTTTCGAGAACATATAGAGGCCAATGAACTTACTGATAAGATAGAATCGGCTGTAGATAAACTTGATTCAGACAGCCATGAAGGCAGGAAGAATACTTTATTAGGAATCCGGCAGGATATTATCAACGTTCCTTTGGCAGTTGATTTACGCAGCGAGATAGAAAATCACTATCATGCACTTGTCGCCAACCGCGTGGCGGTTCGGTCATCAGCTACCGCTGAAGATTTAGCAGATCAATCTTTTGCCGGTCAATATGAAACATACCTTGGAATAGCTGATCTGACTGGTTGTATAGATGCGATAAAGAAATGCTGGGCCTCGTTGTGGACAGAGCGAGCATATGAGTATCGGCAAAAGAATGGCTTTGACCATATGCAAGTAAATATGGCGGTAGTTGTTCAGTCACTTGTTGAGGCGGACACATCCGGCGTAATTTTCACTACTGATCCTGTCACCGGTAGTTCAAGTCGGATAATCGTCGAAGCATGTTTCGGACTTGGCGATTCCCTGGTTTCAGGCAAAGTAA
>JBARRE010000825.1:0-4777 GCA_049644065.1 Sedimentisphaerales bacterium
GAAAATGGTGGATATTCTCCTGGCAGTCGACCTGGTTCAACTCAGCGTGGGGCATCAGATTCAGCGGGCGGTTCTCCTGGCGAGTGATAGCGACTTCGTGCCGGCGATTCAGATCGCACGCAATGCAGGCACTGTTGTAGAACTGTATTATCACATACCCCCACGGCCGCATGATGAACTCATGAGTGTTTGTGATGATCGCATTCCGATTGATAACGCCCTTATCGACAAAATCAAGTTCGATTAACACGGACTGCTTTTTCAGAATGAAAAGAAGATTGTGATCGGGGGAAAAATGAACCACCTGGGCAGGAAAATCTGCCCATTCTACAGTTGGTTTATTATACTACACTTATCTCAAGGACTAAACATTTGGTCTGGAACAACAGGAAGTGCTATATTTTTTAGGAGTTTTATATGAAACGCATTTTTTTAATCACGCTCATCGCGGTCACTTTTTTTCCTGGCTGCCAAAACAAACTTGTTTCAATCGATGCTGCTCCAAATACAAAAAGCTCAACTTCGATTGTTTCAAGGGCTCACTGGATTACAGTACATGTCCGGAATGACGAAACATTTACAATGTTATACGAATTCTTTAAAGATGAACTTCAATTGCCGGTCTTTTTTCATCCTGAGAAATGGGGCGGCGCCAGATATACGGCTATTCTGGCCGGCAATGTTATTTTGGAAATATGCGGCCCATATCCAAAAACGCCAATTCCGGGAACTGAGCTTATGGCGCGATGCAATACTCTTATTTTTAGACCATTTGAATCGGCGCAGGCAAGTGCTGATGAACTGGCAAAACGCCGAATCAATTATGAGGGCCCATCAAAATCCGATTTACAGAGTATAAATGTGTTTGATTTGGGAATGCCGGTAAACATCAGCGCCACAAAAGAGCCGGGCAAAGACTCTAAAATAGGTTCACTGCGCAAAGATTTAGAATCGAGAAATGGTGGTCCAATCGGACTGAAAAGCGTAAAAGAATTATATATCGGTTACAACAGCAAAGAGCATTTAGATAAATGGATTAATTTTATCGAGCCGGCAAAACACAAAAAAAATCTCTGGTACCTTTCCGAAGAACCGAACTTGCGTTTCGTTGAAGATGAAACTGAACGTATACGAGCAATTGTATTCAAAGTCGAATCTCTCAAAAAAGCAACTGATTACTTGAAACATAACGGTATATTGGGAAATCAGACTAAGAAATCCGTTGAGATTGCAAAAACGAAAACAGGTGGTTTAAGGATTATTCTCGAAGAGTAATGACATAGAAAATCTCCTGTCAGCCCCGATACAATACCATGCCGTAGAATCCTGTTTGATGTTCCAACTCATCCTGCGATAACGCATGCAATGTAGGGCACGAGATTGAACACCAGAACAAATATCTTATATAACGCAAGGAAGGAATAGATTGCTACGTGGAACGTTTCTCTGGAGATCGGGAACCATTTGCTGTGTATTCCGTAGATCCAATCACCGGCGAAGGCACAGATCAGGAACGAGAGAACCAGTAATGCTCCATTGATAATCGTGCACCACATGAAAAAAGTTTTGACGGTAATAATATCCATAATGTCTCTCCTTTTTTCCAGTTATATTGATCGCAAAGCTCAGCGGCGGCGATTAGCCGTCCGCTGGAGCGACTTGTTGGCCATCTGCTTTGAATCCCTGGTGGAACGTGACGGTGCCCTTCGGAGTATGTCCATCAAAAGTGAGGGCGAAGAAGACCTCCCTTGGCACCCCCTCATACACAAGACCCGACATGTTCATGAACCCGAATTGCCTGTAGTAATCCGGATGCCCCACTAAACAGCAGCCTTGAGCCTTCAGGTCTCTAAGCCGCGCAAGCCCTTCCTGTACCAGAGCTTTGCCAATGCCCTTCCGCTGGTGCTCCGGCAACACTGAAACAGGTCCGAGTCCGTACCAGTTCGGGGTGTCATCCGACATGGTCACGGGAGAGAACGCGATATGCCCTATCACACGGCCATCCAATTCTGCGACCAGCGATACCGTGAGGGCCTTGGCATCACGCAGCGCCGCAATAATGAACTGTTCCGTGTGATTGCTGATCTCCAAGGTCTTGAACGCTGCAATCGTCACTTCGGCTATCGCGCCAATATCGGTGTTAGTCTCGCTTCTGATAGTGATCTCTGGATTCATGGTCTTCTTGTTCCTTTCTACGTGGCCAACATAATAATATCCGGTACTTTTGTTAGAAAATAAGCTGCCGCAGAGTTAATGTCAACGTTTCTATATGACTGGGCCTGCCACAGAAAAAGCAATACCCCCCGACGGCTCATTGGAGGCCCTGAAAACCGGTACTAAGATTTCATACGGGCTGTTTTCTGAGAGTATAATTCAGCTTACCAGGGAAGTCAGATTTTGGAAGAACCTTCGATTTTCATGGCGATTGTCTCAACCGCGTGGACAAGCCGACTAAACAACCAGATCAGGTAAATTAAAACAGCGAAGTACAAAATCATTAGAACCACATAAATTAAAGCACCCATATCAATGCTCCCTTCATTGCAGATAATTTTCTATTGTTACACAGTCAACGCTGTATCTTAGTACTTGATGTCAAAAACTGAAAGATCAATAGAATTACCGCCATTCGGGACGTTTACCGATTTATGAGATTGAAGGAGAAAGGGGATGCCAAAGACGTATAGAAACAGAAGAAAAAGAACTGAATACACGAAATCGGTAAACATACCTATTTGACCCAGCTTTTGCATATTAGCCTTGACTTCTTTATAGGAGAAGGTATATTTCTTTCTGAAAGGAATTATATTATGGCTGAGAATCAAAAACAATGTAAGGATTGCAAGCATTTTGCTCCCAAGAAGGATAACTTAGGCGAGTGCCGCTTGAATCCTCCTTCTGTGGTAGTTGAACCCCCGGGAAGTGGATATCCTCTCAACGTTTCGAGTGTTTTTCCAACTATCCGACAGAACAATTGGTGTAGTAAGTTGGACCCTAAGCCTCAATAACCTTGTGCTAAGTCCGTTTTGTATTCGATCTTGCTATCAAAGGTAGGAGTATATGGCGGATCCCTGGGGCTATTTGTCAATCCCTATTTTTCCCTAGGCTCGATATCGAGGAAACTAAAGGAAATTAGGGATAGCCACGAATGGCTATCCCTAATAAGACCCATACCTTCATATGTCCAAGGTGACCAGATCTTGGAGAAATATTGTAAACCATGTAAGCCGGCCAGTCGGTTAGCAAATCCTGGGCCGAACAGGATTGTGTACGTCCTATTAACCTACTTTACTTATTGTTCAGAGACTTGTCATATACCGCTAAGAAATTATCCCAAATGTGTTCGGCCGCGATGTTGTCTATGTTTTCATCTTTATCATGGCCGGTTATGTCCTCTTCGGCGATTACGAAGTCTTTCTGAGATCCTGATCCTGGAACTACATTTAGTAACTTTAGTTTACCCTTTGCTTTTCGTGTAGCGCCATTCACCTCAACACTATATCGTTTTTCTTTAGTGTATTTGGATTCACCAGGCAACTTGGCTCCAGACGCCATTGTCATTGTTGCTGAAGAGTCTATCTGTTCGATTGACACATGTTTGAAATCTGCTTCGATTTCACCTTTTATCTCTTCCAACACGGGCATGACTGTTTCTTGAATGAATTTGTCTATCGCTTGTCGCGATTCTTTTAAAATGTCAAAGGTGTGTTGTACCAATTCTTCTACTTCTTGATCACGTTGCTTGGCCTGTTCGATAAGCTGTCGGAGTTTTTCTTTTTTTTCTTTCATATATTCACCTCATTTTATTTGATCAATTCCCTACTTAATAAATAATAATAAACAGATATTCTCCATAAAGTGCACATCGGCCCTTTATTGCCTTGACTTTAGCTCTACTAATGGCTGATTTGGCTCATGAGGCATCTGTGTGTACGAAATGGGCCGAAGTGCCCCTCAATTCCGTGAGGTCAGACTATTTGACACCTACAACAAGAACGTTTATACTCTGTGGTTGATAATGGACCCGAATACAGTAGAAACTTGGCATTTCGTTAATTCATTCGCACCGTGGTTGGCAGCCTTTGGCACCGTGGCAGCTGTAGTAACTTCGCTGTATCTTGCAACCAGGCAAACGAGAGTAAAACTCCGCGTTTCAGCAGCGCATCGCCTTACTGTTTGGACTGGGCAACCTCAGTTACCTAGGGAAGTTCTTAACATTGAAGTAGTAAACATGGGGCTTTGTGATGTGCAAGTGACAAAAATCGAATGGAAAGCGGGAATACTCAGAAAACGGTATCTATACCAGACAATCAGTAGTAATGCTTACTCAAGCGCTCTTCCAGTTCACCTTGCTCATGGAGAACAGGCTATTTATGTCATTCCATTCGAATCTTGGATAAAGAATTTTCGGCAGCATCTTCGACCATTACCGCGACTACGTGTTTATCTACTCAGCATCCAGGTCGGTACATCTGTTGGCCAGATTCAAAAAGGGAGAATAGAGAAAGAACTTATAAGCAAGATTCTCAAAACGCTTGCAGACTCCAAGTGAGCATAAAATGTGTTACATCCGTCTGTATTTTATCTGGTCAGATTTTTCTTGCGCTTCCGATTTGGCTTTGTTAAGATCGATTGAAAATGCATAGAGGCATAACTGATGGCCGTTTCGGATGAATTTTTGGATTATGTTATCGACCAGCTTGCAGGCTGGGGCGAGGTTTCGGCTCGGAAGATGTTCGGCGGGGCCGGGCTTTATTGTGATGGGGCGATGTTCGGG
>JBARRE010000826.1:0-7247 GCA_049644065.1 Sedimentisphaerales bacterium
CGACTCTGGGACGGCGAATATTTCATTCAGCTTGTAGACCTACAGAAGCATCCGAAATATCAGTATGCAAAAGGGTGTTTGTCCGACCAGCTTTTCGGCCAGGGTTGGGCACATCAACTCGGTCTGGGTTACATCTATCCGCCCGATTATGTAAGCAAAGCTCTGAAGTCGGTCTGGAAGTATAACTGGACACCAGATGTAGGGCCATACAATGCCGTGCATAAGCCTGAGCGATGGTTTGCCAGAGCCGGTGAGCCGGGCTTGTTCACCTGCACCTGGCCCAAGAGCGATTATATAGAAGAAGGAGTCCGGTATCGAAGCGAGATATGGACAGGCATCGAGTATCAGGTCGCCGGCCACATGGTCTGGGAAGGCATGGTGGAGGAGGCCTTTGCAATTTGTAACGGCATCCATCAGCGTTATCACCCATCTAAACACAATCTCTTCAACGAAGTTGAGTGCGGCGATCACTACGCCAGGGCGATGGCAAGCTGGGGCGTCTATACGGCACTGACCGGCTATGAATATCATGGCCCGAAAGGCCACATTGGCTTTGCGCCGAAGATAACACCGGAAAACTTCCGCACCGCCTTTACCGCCGCCGAGGGATGGGGAACATTCGCTCAAAGGCGGGATGAAAAAGTGCAGAGTGAGAAGATCACAGTGCGCTGGGGCAAACTGAGCGTCGAATCTCTTGCCTTTGCAATCCCGGATGATTTTGACCTGGCCGGAGTAACCGTTACATTGGATAAAACAGCCGTCAAGAGCAGTTATGCACTCAAAGACGGCCGAGTCGAAATTAAACTGGCAAAAAGGCTTCTCGTCAACGAAGATAAGACGCTCGAAGTGGCTATCCGTCGAAAAGAAAAGTCTTGATATTGACTATTGACTATTTTCAATTGACTAATTATGCTCTTAGTAATTCTCAAATAGTCAATATTCAATAATAAATAGTCAATATAATAAGGAGCTAAAGATGAGTTCGGATACCCTCCCTAAACTTCACAACGCCATGTGGCCCGGGCTGGTCGGCAAAGGAAATGAACCGGACCAGGAGCCACCGATCAGTCTCGAACGGATGCTCGAATTGACCGCCGCCGCGGAGGTGGACGGCCAGAAATTCGACGGGATTGACTACTTCCTTTTCCTGCCGCACACTGATCCTAACGCCAGCGACGACGAACTGAAAAAGATCGCCGACATGATTGCGGGATACGGTTTCAACGTCGGCTCGCTTGTCGCACCGGTTTGGGGCGGAACGGTGGGCGATACAGCGATGGGAGATGCAGAGGCCTGCGAGAAATTCCTCAGCGCCGTGCGCATGGGATGTCGCATCGCCGGGGTGTTCAACGAGCACGGCGTGCGCAAGTACGGCGCGATTCGGATCGACTCGGCGGAATTCGGCGTCGAGAAATGGCGTGAAGACCCAAAAGCAAACACCGCGAAAATCGCCGAGACGTTCCGCGAAGCGGCCAAGATTGCCGCCGACCACGGAGAACGCCTGGCCGTCGAGGGTGAGATCTGCTGGGCCGGTCATCATAGTTGGAAGGACACACTCGATCTCTTGGAAGCCGTCGGAATGCCGGAGACGCTTGGCTTCCAGGCCGATATGGCCCACACGTACCTGTTTTTGATGGGCTACAATGCGCCGGAACATGCTCTGCTGCAGCCCGGCTATTCGGACGAGGAATTCTACGCCGCCTACGAAACGATGGTCGACAAGCTGCGGCCCTGGACGATTGATTTCCACATAGCGCAGAACGACGGCGAGGTGCACGGTGCTGGTGCGCACGACAAGACGGGCAAGCACTGCCCGGCCGACGATCCCAACGGCAAGCTCGACATCGTCCGCTGCGCCGGTTACTGGCTTAAGGACGCTACGTCGCGGGGTATCCAGCATATCTGCTGGGACGGGTGCATGTTCCCCAATGCGATGCTCGAATCGCCGGACACGTGGAACGCGATCCTCGATGTGATGCTCAAAGTGCGGGCCGCGCACGGGTGGAAGTCTTAGTTGTTAATTCAAATATATCGGGAGAAATCTTATGGCAAAGAAGAAACTTAACGTAGCTCTGATCGGCTACGGCTTCATGGGGCGCACGCACTCGAACGCGTACTGCAAAGTCAATCATTTCTTTGATCTGGCCTATGAGCCGGTTCTGAAAGTAATATGCGGACTTGAAGAAAAGGAGGCCAAAGCCTTTTCCGAACAGTGGGGCTATGAGTCATACACCACCGACTGGAAGAGTGTCATCGCCGACGATAATATCGATCTTGTGGACATCTGCGTGCCGAACAACGTGCACGCTGAGATTGCCATCGCCGCGGCAGAGGCCGGCAAGGCCATCATTTGCGAGAAACCGCTGGCGCTCAATGGCGTTCAAGCGAAAACGATGGTCGATGCCGTCGAAAAGGCGGGCGTGGCTAACTTAGTATCATTCAACTACCGCCGAGTACCTGCTGTAACGTTGGCCAAGCAGTTGATCGACGAGGGACGCCTGGGACGGATATTCCACTATCGTGCTAACTTCCTGCAGGACTGGACTATTTCGGCGAACGTTCCACAAGGCGGCATGGCAACATGGCGGCTGGACGTCAAGGCGGCAGGCTCCGGCGTGACCGGCGATTTGCTGGCCCACTGCGCCGATACTGCAATGTGGCACAACGGGCCTATCGATACCGTCTGCGCCATGACGGAGACTTTCGTCAAGGAGCGGATGCACGTCGAGACAGGCAAGATGGAGAAGGTTGGTATTGACGACGCTTGCACGTTCATGTGCCGGTTCGACAACGGATCGCTGGGCAACTTCGAATCCACGCGATACGCCCGTGGTCACAAGGCACTATACACGTTCGAAATCAACGGAGAGAATGCATCCATCGCCTGGGATCTCCACGACCTGCACCGGCTAAGCTACTTCGATCACGCTGACGATTCGATAGTCCGCGGCTGGCGTTCGGTCCACGTCACCGACGGCGACATGCCCTACATGGACAAGTGGTGGGTGCCCGGGCTTCAGATCGGCTACGAGCACACGTTTGTCCACCAGATAGCCGACTTCTTAGAAGGTTTTGCCGAAGGCAAGCCGGTTTCGCCGACGTTCAAAGAAGCTCTGGCGACGCAATATCTCTGCGATGCCGTACTTAAATCCGCCGCGAACCAGACCTGGGAGAAGGTACAAAAACCGTAATGAAGGGAGAATCTATGTCAGGAAAATCTATTGCTAACAAGGCCCTTGAGCAGGGCAAAGGTGTCGTGCGGCTCGCTCCCAACTGGGTGCCCCGCTCATTTTGTGTGCCGGGCAGACGTATCAAGCTGCATCCGGATGACTATTACGCGATGGGTGGCGAGCGCGGCGGAATCGACGAGAGGTGGTTTGCATCGACGACTCCCGCGGATAACGGGCCATTGACGTTCGAGAACGAGGGGCTGAGCTTTATCGTTTTCGAGGACGGCGGCAAGGTCGAGAAGGTGCGTTTGCTCGATGCCGTTGCCGAGTTGAAGGGCGAGATTATCGGCGAGAGATTGTGGAAGGAACACAAACGCTGGCCGATGTACTCGAAGTTCTTCGATAACAAAGGCGCTCTGCCGCATCACATCCATCATCGCGATAAGGATGCCGCGCTGACCGGCCAGTTGGGCAAGCCCGAAGCCTACTATTTCCCGCCCCAGGCAAACAACCACGGCGGCGATTTTCCCTATACCTTCTTCGGCCTCAATCCCGGCGTGACTAAGGACCAGGTCCGCAAGGCACTGCTGGACGCCGCTGAGGGTAGAGACAACTCGATCACGTCTCTGGCTGCCGCTTATCGGCTCGACGTCGGCACCGGTTGGGATGTTCCGCCGGGCGTCCTTCACGCCCCGGGCAGCCTTTGCACATACGAGCCGCAAAAGGCCTCGGATGTCTTTGCTATGTACGAGAACATAACTCACGACCAGGTTGTGCCTAAAGAGTTGTTGTGGAAAGATACGCCGAAGGACAAAGAGGGCGATGTCGATTGGCTGCTTAGCGTCATCGACTGGGATCTCAATGTCGATCCGGATTTCGCACGAAATCGCTTCATGGCTCCCAAGCCGGTCCGGCCCATCGCCGAGATGGAGGCCGCCGGCTATATCGAGAACTGGATATGCTATAAGTCGACGACCTTCAGCGCCAAGGAGTTGACTGTTCTGCCGGGCAAGACGGTGACGATTAAGGACAGCGGCGCCTACGGATTTATCACGATGCAGGGGCATGGTAAGTTAGGTGTATGGGATATTGAGACTCCCTCGCTTATCAGGTATGGCCAGTTGACGTGTGACGAGTATTTCGTAACTGAGAAGGCCGCCAAAGAGGGTGTGAAAATCTCGAACCCATCGAAATCCGATCCCATTGTTCTACTGAAGCACTTCGGCCCGGACAATCCGGATTTAATCATTGAATAAGACTCGTAGGGTAGGGCTCTGCCCCACCGTGCTGGATCGGTGGGCCAAGGCCCACCCTACGAATTTTCTACACGTCGCAGAGGGTGATTGCCTCGGTCAGCCCTTCGAGGGGATCACGTGTAGGGACGAACTCATGGCCGACATAGCCTTTGTAGCCTGTTTTTACGATCTCTTTCATAATCGGCGGGTAGTTTATTTCCTGCTTGTCGTCGAGCTCGCCACGTCCGGGATTGCCGGCGGTGTGGTAGTGGCCGATATAGTCGGCGTATTGTCGTATACGGCTGATGACGTCACCGTCCATAATCTGCACGTGGTAGATGTCGAACAGCAGCTTCATTCTTGGTGAGCCGACTTTCTTGATAATATCAATACAGTAATCGGCGTGGTCGCCCTGGTAGCCCGGATGGCCTTTCATTTCGACTGCGACCCGGCTGTTGAGAATTTCAAGGCAGATGTTGACTTTCTTTTTCTCGGCGTAGCCGATTACTTTCTTAAGGCCGGCGATACTGTTCTCGGCGCCGATATCGTCGGGGATGTCCTCGCGGAAACCGGTAAAGGCGATAACGCTTGGGAACTTGTATTCGGCGCATGCGTCTATAGTCTCGATGGTTTTGGCGATAATCATATCGTGGTATTCGGGATTATTGAAGCCCTTCACAAACGGAGGATCAGGCATGCCGTTGGGCGCCAGCGCGCAGGTCAGGCCGTGCTTTTTCAGAGTGGGAAAATCCTTCGGGCCTACCAGTTCGATACTCTTGCCGCCGAGTTGTTTGGTGATTTGGCACGTTTTTTCAAGATCCCAGTATTCCGCGAAGCACCAGTAAGCGACGGAATGGTTGATACGGCCTTTCGTGGCTGCCGGTTTCGCACGCTCGTCGACCAATACGCACGAGCCAAGGGCCATGGCAGCGGCACCCGTTCCGGCTGCCATCTTGAGCATACTGCGCCGGTCGATACGGGCGGTCGTACGGATGTTTGGTTTATTCTTTCCGCTCATTGTGAGTTCCTTTCTGTCTGCGTGATAGTCTTTTAACAAGAGTTTTGCAAAAGTTTATCTTATCAGTATGTTTCTGTTTACGCCGGTTATAAGTGAACTATAGATTCTTTGCTGTCCAGGTCAAGAGAAAAAGATGCTTTGAAAAGCCTGAAAGGGCTTTTTGTGCTTCAAATAACATTTGACAGGCAGCGACAGATTTGTTATGTTCTGAGAACTACGAACGGGCATTTTGCAGGAGTCTATTAGAGAAGTCAATTTTGCAATGAATGAAAGCCTGAATCGACGCAATTTTCTCAAAGTTGTTGGCTTGAGCGGGGCGGTGGTGATTACGACGCCGGCGTTTTCGACTTCGGCACAAGAAGCTGCAGCAGGCAAAAAGTGGCGGATGCGGCTGTCCACGTCCTCGATTCATTTCATGGAACTGCCCATCGAGCAGGCATGTGAGCGAATCGCGAAATTGGGCTTCGAGGCGATTGACATCTGGTCGGCCCACGAGGGCTGCCCTCACCTCGACGATGTGGCCAAGCGCCTGGGGGCAGAAGGCCTGAAAAAGCTGCTGGCGAAGCACAAGCTCAAGCTGTTCGCGTTTTCCGTATATCGGGGTGGATATGAACGCTACGCCGAGTTGTTGGGCAAGGCCGGAGGCGGCGTGGCTGTCCGTGGCAGCGGTCCGGCCTGCAAGCCTGAAGAACTGACCGCCCGGATGCGGCAGTTCATAGAGCAGCTCAAACCTCTTGCGGAACTGGCCGAGAAATACAATTCGTATCTTGCGATTGAAAATCACGGCAATGCGCTGCTGTGCTCGCTGGATTCGCTCAAGGCTTTCGTCGATATCAACAAATCGCCGAGGCTGGGCATTGCTCTGGCGCCGTATCATATCCAGATCCTAAAAGCTTCCGTATCAGAAGCGATTCGCATCTGCGGCAAACAGCTCCTGTTCTTTTATGCCTGGCAGCATTATCCGGATTCAGAACAATTGCCGGGTGTCGGGCCGACGGACATGACGCCCTGGATACAGGCCCTGGCGGATGTCCGATACGGTGGCTACGTTAATCCTTTTATGCACGGGCATCCGGAAGCCGACATTATGTCGGCCAATCTGGCTAAGGCGCGAGATTATTTGAAAGACTGTTATAAGAACATGAAAATGTAAAACATAATCCATGAAGAGAACTGAAACTAAGTAATAAAGGAGAATAGTATGGATCAGAAGCAACAACAAGCCGGTAACGCCAATGACCTGACCCGGCGTGAGTTTGTGCGCGATGGGGCTGTGGCAGCAGCTGGTGTAGCTGTTGGTCTTGGCGCCTCAGGTTGTAAAACCACAGAGGTAGCCAAGACCATAGAGAAAACACGCAGCTATAACCCGGATATGAAGTATAGACCGCTCGGAAATACAGGGCTTATGATTTCATCCGTATGCTTAGGCGGACACTGGAAGCGCGTAGATAAGATGGTTCCCGGTGTTTTCAAGGGCAATAACTGGCTCAGCGCCGACCTGGAGAGTGATGGCTTCAAAAAGAACCGTCACGATGTCGTGACACGGTGTATCGAGCGAGGCATCAATTATATCGACGCATGTACCATGCAGGAAGTCAAGGCCTATTCCGAGTCGCTCAGAGGCAGGCGTGATTCCATGCACCTCGGTTTCTCCTGGTACCAGGAGGAGATGCGTCAGGAGAAATATCGTACAACCGAAGCGCTGCTTGGAACCCTCGATAAGGGCATGCGCGAAGCAAAGCTCGACTACGTTGATCTTTGGCGTATCACGATGCATGAGCAGAGCGGTCGGCATACTGAGGCAGAAGTCGACGAGATGATGGG
>JBARRE010000827.1:0-10430 GCA_049644065.1 Sedimentisphaerales bacterium
CGATTATGTCAATCGGCATGGCTTTGGTAATGCGGAATGTCTGGGCGCTGGTTATCGGCTTTGTGATAGAGATGGCAATATTATGCATTTTGTCTTTCATATTGGTGCCGTTCATGCCAAGATTTGAAATTGACAGAAGCAGTCTGGTTGAGTTGATGAAATTTGCTCGCGGAATGTTCGGTTTGCCAATATTGGTGGCGCTTAGTTTTCAAGCACCGATCCTGATACTTGGCAAGGTAATATCAGAGGATCAGTTAGGCTTATATAGTTATGCCGCTATACTTAGCTACATTCCGGTTGATTTATACATAAGAACAATAGCTCCTGTCGTACTTCCCGCCTTCTCTGAAAAGCAAGATGACAAGAATGCTCTCTGTCGGGGTGTTCTGCGTACTACTCAATGGACCGCTTTTTTTGTTATACCATTAGCTGCTTTCATGGCTTGTTGTGCGAGTGAGCTGCTGTTGTTTGCCTATGGCCCCAAATATGTCGCTATGGCCATTCCGTTTGCTGTTTTGTGTATGCACATTGTGGTTCGAAATCAAGCTGTGAGTTTAGCCAGCGTGTACTTGGCGGTAGGTCAACCTCACGTACAGCGTCGTTTTGCGATAATTCGTGCCGTTGCTCTTATTGGGCTTATGTACCCGGCAGCCGTTCGTTTTGGGCCTTTAGGAGCTGCTGTCGTTATCGTTCTTAGTAATACCGCTGTTTTGTTTATGCAGGTCTTCAAAGCCCGAAAAGTTATCGATCTGAATTTAAGCCGTTACGTACGCTCTTATATCCCCGGCCTATTGCTGGCATTGCCGGTCATAATGACTGCCGGTATACTTTGGGTGTTTAAGGTGGATTCTCCTCTATTTGTCCTTGCTATTAGTGCTTTAGTATTCATTGTGACATTTGCAGTAGGTTTATTAATTATGAACCGCCCTAAAGAAACTCTGCAATCACGAAACAATCTGAGAATAAGTTGAGATCTGAGTTTGAAGGTGTTTTAACAAAGCATGACGGAAAAGGAAAATATGAAGGTATGTCTGCTTGGTGCTTCGTTTGATACGGGCAACCTGGGGGTTAGCGCCTTAGCCGAATCGAGTATCAAGATTATCCTTAATCGATGGCCCGATGCGGAAGTCATACTATTGGGATCGGGATCGACCGACGGTGAGCATTGCCTGAAGCTGTCAGGCCGAGAGATTCGAGTAAGAATATTGCGCATGAGATTCTGCAAGAATGTGTTCCTGCGTTCTCATTTCTTTGTGTTGTTGTTGAACGCCATATTGCTGAAACTGCTGCCCTTTAGAAAGTTCCGGAATTTACTGTCTGCGATCAATCCTTATGTTAAGACACTCGTAGAGACGGATAAGGTGTTTGACATTACCGGCGGTGACAGTTTCAGTGATATATATGGATTACGAAGGTTCCTAATATTCGGATTTCTACAAAAATGGCTTATTACGCAGCTCGGCAAGGAGCTGATCTTATTGCCCCAAACTTACGGGCCCTGCACAAAGTCAATCACTCGACTCATGGCAAAGAGTGTTTTGAAGCGGGCCAGCGTCGTTTACGCAAGAGATAGCGAAAGTGTCGAATACGTACGAGTGCTTCTTGGCAATCACAACGTCAATGGGAAGTTACGTTTTATGCCGGACGTTGCCTTTGTCCTGGATTCACATGAGCCTGAGACTATTGATATCGGGTCTTTGGATAACGTGCGAAAAGAAGGTTCTATCGTGGTTGGCTTGAACATTAGCGGTCTTCTTTTCAATGGCGGTTACACGCAGGAGAATATGTTTGGCCTGAAAACCAACTACCGTGAATTTATAGACAGTATTGTTGATTATCTGATGAAGGATAAGAGGATTCTTGTTCTGTTGGTGCCGCATGTATTAGCTCCGAGCAGAACTGTTGAAGACGATCCAAATGCGTGCCGTCAACTATACGATAAGCTAAGCGAGAAATACCCCGGCAGGATATTTCTGACACAGGGCAAGTACAACCACAACGAAATCAAATATATTATAGGATTGTGTGATTTCTTTATTGGCTCAAGAATGCACGCTTGTATTGCGGCATTATCACAGTCTATACCGGCAGTTGGAATTGCGTACAGTAAAAAATTTCATGGTGTTTTTGAAAGTATCGGGCTTGGGGATTGTGTAGCTGGTGCTTATCAATGCAGTAGAAAAACTGAACTACTCTCCATAGTTGAGGCTGCTTTCGAAAAGCGCGATCAAACCAGAAAGCATCTGGATAAGGTAATTCCGAAAATTAAGGCAGAAATATTGAAAATGCTCGAGGTTTGAAAATGTCACATAAGGATAATCATGAAAAACAGCCCCCCCGTCGGAAAGAAGGAAAAGAAACATGGCTCATAGGAGAACTGTTATTCAGATTATACGGTTTGACAAAGCTTGCTACTATTCGCAGATGGATTCGGAGAAATATTCTGCGTCTCGAAGGAGGAGGGCATTTTTCTCGTACGATCAGAAGAATATTCTCCGTTTATCATCAAATGGACATAGGTATGTACACAAGTGGTCCCTGTTATTATTCCCCACACCATTTCCCGTCCGGTACGAAGATAGGTCGTTATAGTGGGGTATACGAAGAAACAGTGCGAATATTTACTGTAAACCACCCTCTGGATCGTATATCGACTCATGCGATTTTTTATAATCCAAAGCTTGGCTATGCAAAGAAGGAAGCTGATATAAATCGAAAGGGTATGCTAATCGGCAATGACGTATTTGTCGGTCACAATGTCACCATACTACCGGGTGTTAATAAAATCGGCGATGGCGCCTTGATAGGAGCCGGATCTGTTGTCACAAAGGATGTACCTGATTTCGCTATTGTAGTCGGGAATCCAGCAAAAGTAATAAGGTATCGTTTTTCAAAGGAGACACAACTCAAAATCAAGGCCTCAAAATGGTGGGACAAGGATATAAGGGATCTGGATTTAGACAAGTTCGCAGTATCGGTCGAAAATGGAGAGGGTGTAGATCTTAGCAAGCTTTTCCTGCGTTGATAAGTTATCAATTGCTGATTTATTAGAACCATATCGATAAGAATTATTATTTCAGTTGAGGATAAACTAAATATGAATGATGTACCCTCGTCGAGAAGCAAAAAACCGCTAAAGGTCCTTTTGTCGCCACCGATGAACAGGACTTATCAGCGAAAAGTTACGGTTCCAGCCCTTAACGATGGAGGTTTGGGTTATATCGCAGCGGCCTGCAAGAAAACGGGAGCAGATGTGTCATTTTTAAGTTGGAACACAAACCTGGATATGGAGACCTTTCGAAATAAGCTCCTTGAAATACGCCCTGATGTAGTCGGACTCAAGGTCTTCACGACAATGTTTAAGGAAGCGCATGAGACCCTGCGCTGTATCCGTGAGACACTTCCCGATGCCATCACCCTTATCGGTGGGCCGCATCCATCAACAAGCCGGCCATCAGATTTGTTCGTCGAGTTTGAAGGTCTGCTTGACTTTGCCATTGCCGGAGATGGTGAGCATGGGCTTATCGATCTGCTCGATCAGGTTAGTATTGCTGGCGGAAAGCCAGAGAGCCGAAAGCTTTCAGGCGTGCCGGGCCTGATATATCAGAATGAAGTTAAGGTCTGCAGCAACGAACCACGCCTCGATGTGGAACTGGATACTCTTGCTCCTGTGGACTGGAACTTACAGGAACCGATTTGGTTTGGATCATCTCATGGGCTGGACAAGGTTAGCACAGGTGCGCTAATCTCGGATTCGAGGGGCTGCCCCGGACGATGCGGTTTCTGCCTGTCTCAGAGAATTAACGGCCCGAAGCCACGTCACCGCAGCCTGGAAAATCTCTGTGCCGAGATCGAAGAGCTGGCGAATAAACATGGCGTTCATGTTTTGGTCTTTACAGGAAATGCGTTTATGTCCGATGTTGATTACGTTCGCGAGCTTTGCGAATGGTTCATTAAATTCGATACGCCATTGGAATGGTCATGTACGGGCTCAGCATTTGATCGTAACTTGACAAATCCCGGATTGCTTGATCTGATGCGGCGTGCCGGCTGTACTCTTATATATTTTGGCATTGAAAGCGGGAGCCCTGAGGTGCGTAAGCGGTTGTGTCAACCTATCCCTCTTGAGGAATGCACTAATATTGTAAACCTTACAGCCAAAGCAGGTATTCGTGCCGGTTGCTATTTTATGTTCGGATTCCCGAACGAGACTATCCATGAAATGAATGAAACAATAAAGTATGCTTTTTCGCTGCCATACTCTTCTGTCAGTTTTATCATCTGTCTGCCTTTACCTGGAAGTTCGAGCTATAAAGCTGTTCTGGAACAACAAGGGATCGATCGCATTGATTGGAGCAAATATGATTTTGCGAAACCTGATCCGCTGCCGTGCCGGCCATCGCCGAGACAAGTACGGCGTAAACTTTTTGAGGCGAATATGTTGAAAAGGAGCAGGCTCGCACAACGAGTTTATAGATTCATCCACTAAATGGATAAATTTTGATGGACTTTAAATTACAATGCAAGGCGTAACTTTAACAATTGCTCTTATTCTTTCCGTATTGGTTATAACACTGCGCCCAAAGTATGCCTTGGTTGCGTATATTATAGGTTTGTTATGGTATCCCTCTTTTCTTGCAGTGACTATAGGCACTATAGACATATTAGTCGGTCGTTTTGTAGTTGCCGTACTGCTTCTACGGTGTTATTTCGACGATGGGATTCGGCGTAAATTCACCTGGAATCGATTAGATACATTGGTTACGTTGAGCATGGTTGTATACGTTGGTGCATACTTAATAACTCGAGTCGATCCAATTGCAGAAACCCTGGAAGGCCGAAGTGGTTTTATGATGGATACATGGTGTGCTTATCTTGCCGCCCGGTTTATCGTGACCGACAGGAAGAAACTAATAACTATAATAAAGTGCATTAGCGTTGCATTGGTTCCTCTTGCTATATTAGGAGTGATCGAATCTGTTACCCACTGGCAGCCGTTTGCTCCTCTGTGGATTTTTTCCCCGTGGTATGGAGGCTTGGGATTTATTTCAGAAGGACGTTGGGGACTTGCCAGGGCCGTTGGGCCCTTTAGTCATGCTATTTTATTTGGCGGTGTTTTTGCTATGTTTTTGCCGCTGATATATTATTTGCGTCGTGAAAAAGGTGAGTGGCGCTCCTTGACTTATGTTATTTTAGTAATAGCTTTGCTTGGAGCGTTGAGCAGCATGTCCAGTGGTCCGTGGGTTATGGCGATAGTAGTTATTTTCTGCCTGGTAATGGAAAAGCATAAACAATTTACAAAGCCATTGTTCATATTTTTGGTGTTCGCATGCATATTTATTGGAATTGCAAGTAACAGACCTTTTTATCATGTCATAGCTTCGTGGGCGAACCCGTTGGGCGGTGCCGGTTGGCACCGGGCGAGACTTATTGATGTTGCTATTATGAAATTCGATGAATGGTGGATGGTTGGCTACGGCCCTAAGGATCCCGGTTGGGGTGAATACTTTGGCATGGGAATGACGGATGTCACAAATGAGTATATTCTCAATGGTGTCAGATATGGTATTCTTGGCATAATAGCTCTTTGTGCAGTGCTTGCCAAAGCATTTCGCAGTCTCATATCTACATATAGGAGACTGCCACATCCAGCCCATAAATCCTTGGTCTGGGCTTTCGGAAGTTTATTGTTTTCCGTTACAGTAGCCTGGATGTCAGTTAATTTCTTCGGGCAGTTGATGACACTGGTTTACTGTTCCATTGGAATGATCGGTTCCTTATGTAGCCCCGGTTTCGATTGGCAGATCCCCAATCGAATCTCTCCGGTGCAGAATCGCCCCACTCAGATGGTCTCTTAAATTCGTGCCTTGTCAATGACTGATGACAGAAATACAAATTTATTACTCATTATATATTCTTAAACTCAACAGTGTGCGAAATTAACTCTAAGCAAAACCAAGAAGTTCATTTACAAATTGTAGAAGGCGCAGAAGGTATTTCTGAGTTCGGCGAACATTGGGACGATCTGTTTGCTCGTGCCGTCGATGCGCCGCCATATTTAGCACGCTCATGGGTAAGCACGTTTATTGAGGAAGGAAGGTTACTTGGAACCACAGTGTTTATACAGGCATGGTGCGAAGGCAAACTTGTTGCACTTTTTCCGCTTGCAGTTCGGAAGTTTCTTGGCGTAAAAATCGCTGTGCCAATAGGTACAGGTCAAGTTTCTTACCTGGGACTATTACTTGATCCAGACTATCAATTAGCTATAGATTATATTGCGGATCTAATCATATCAAAGAAGGTTTTTGATGTATACTATAGTGAGGATCTTTCCTCTGAAGACCTGACAACCAGTGAATTGCTCGATGAACTGGTAAAAAAAGGATACGTTCGATACCATGTATCACGAAATCCTTGCTGTTATATTGAGCTTGGCTGCTCTTTCGATGAGTATTTTAGGAAGAAGGCATCGTCAAAATCGCGGCAGAATCTACGCCGGAGAGAACGACGTCTTTTTGAAAATGGGAATGTGAAAGTTGAACACTATGTCGGTGGGGAAGCGACTCCGGAAATTCTTCTTCGTATTGCAGCGATAGAGAAACAAAGTTGGTTAAAGAGGCGTGGCGCTGCTGTGTTGCAACAACGATTCTATCAAGAGCTTTTGCTGAAAATGGCCCAGGCTGGTTTTGGTCATGTGTGGTTGATGACTATTGATGGTGAAGATGCAGCGTTCGAGTACGTCTTTATTACCCATAAAAGACTTCAATTCGGCTGGAGAGCTTTTAAATTGAAATACTCATCTTCGGTCTCAATCGGACAAATTCTCATGATGCATACTATACGCGATGCATGCAGCAACGGTATCTTGTCAATGGACATCAGTCACGGAGAGGCTGATTACAAAAGATTCTGGGCCG
The DNA here is from genome assembly GCA_049644065.1 of Sedimentisphaerales bacterium. GTDB lineage: Bacteria > Planctomycetota > Phycisphaerae > Sedimentisphaerales > Anaerobacaceae > JAFGPJ01. Next base: position 6,918 of record JBARRE010000827.1, read on the forward strand.
AAGACTGCCATAGTGTCGACAGGGTTGTAGCAGGTCGTGGTCTCGGTGGGTATCTGATAGCTACGTCCTATTATGCTGCTTGGCGGCTGGGGAAAATCGAGTGGATTCATTCGTCTTATCGTCGCATTAGAAGGGTATTACGCGGTTTCAAGCAAAAGACGGCGAATGTTTAGAATATATGAAAAAAGAATCTGACAAACAGTCTCCTGACGAGTGGAAAATAATCGTTGCGAGGAACTTCGAAGAAATCGAAGCTATCCGTCCGATATGGGAGCAAATGCAGCGCGACAAGCCCCGGCCTGCACCTGATGCCGATATAGACAGATATCTTTCCGTTATCAAGGCAATTGGCGACGATGTACAACCGTATGTTATGCTCTTGGAACATAATAACTGTCCCGCGGCAATGATAATTTGTCGGCTCGAGAAACATCAATTAATGCTCAAGTTAGGATATAGAGCCCTGTTTAAACCGAGGTTGAGATGTTTGACAGTCGTATATGGAGGCATTCTTGGCCAACCGGAAGGTGGCCTGTGTTCCCTGCTGGTAAGCGAGCTGATGAAACAGTTGAGGTATCATGAAGTTGACGTGACTTACTTCAATCGCCTGAGGACCGACACTGCCTTTTATCAGGCTGTTCGGAGAATACCGGGCTTTTTGATCCGAGGTTCTTCGCCGGAAGTTGAAGATCATTGGCACATGTCTGTCCCGGACAATATGGATCAGTTCTATTCAGCTCGCTCTCACAAACACAGGGGCAATCTTCGCAGAGCTATTAGAAAATTTGAGCAAGACTACCCGGGCAAAAGCATGTTCAGTACCTATACATCCGAAAGTGACGTAGGCGAATTCATACGAGTGGCCGCCGATATATCATCAAAGACTTACCAGCATACATTGGGCGTCGGAATAGTGAACGATGAACGCACAAGGTGTCTAATGACGGCAGCCGCATCGAAGGGTTGGTTCCGTGGTCACATACTTCATGCAGGTGACAAAACCTGTGCTTTCCAACTTGGACTTTGCTATGAGAAAGCCTACTACTTGGTGAGCATAGGATATGATCCTGCTTTTCGTTCCTATTGGCCTGGAAGAATCCTGTTTCTCAAGGTATTAGAATCTATATGTGATGATTCTTCGATAGATATGATAGACTTCTATTTTGGTGACGCTTCGTACAAGAAAAGTTATGGAACGGGGCATTGGCCGGAAGCTTGTGCATATATTTTTGCTCCAAGGTTACATCTGATCTTTATCAATATGCTGCGAAGTTCTACGATGTGTGTGAATTCAGGTTTAGAGTATGTTGTCAGTAAAGTCGGTGCTGGAGATTGGGTAAAACGGAAATGGCGCAGTTTGTTGCGGCCAAAGAGTTCGACGGGGAAGATTTGAACAGGAATATAATACGGAAGTTTGCTTGTATGGGCAGATCTGGTTATTTTCTTAGCCGTCTTTCTTTATGTGGGCGTGCTTTTAATCCACGGAGGGCTGGCGAGGCTGTTGCAATTGTAAGGCAGATAGCAGAGCATAGAAAAGAACTTATTATATGATCAGAGGTTTTCGTACACAGCTTAGTGGTGATTACAAAATCGTCACTGCTACAAACTTTGAGGAAATCGAGGCTATTCGTCCGATATGGGAGCAAATTCAACGTGATGAGCCCCACTCCGTTCCCAATGCTGACATAGACAGATACCTTTCAGTTGTCAAAACAAGCGGCGATAATGTGCGGCCGCATATTATGGTTATGAAATGCGATGGCCATCCGGTAGCGATAACGATTGGTCGGATTGAAAAGCGTCGATTAGATTTCAAATTGGGATACAAGGCACTTTTTAGTCCGGCATTGAGATGCCTATCGATTGTATATGGTGGAATCATCGGCCAGCCTTCGGATGAGCTTTGCGAGGTGCTGATTGATGAGATAATGAATGTGCTGCGCCGCGGCCAGGCCGATTTGGTATATTTTAACCATCTTGGAATCGATTCTCCAATTTATAAGCTCTGTAAAACCGTGCCGGGTTTTTTTAGTCGAAGCCATTTTGTACCGGCAGAGTCACATTGGCAGACATATATACCGGATACGGTGGAAGAATTTTACAGACAGATTCCCAATTCTCGCAGACGTAGATGGCGTCGTGATATTAGACAGTTGGAAAAAATAAGTTCTTCTGAGGTTAAGATCGTCTGCTATCGCCAGCTTAACGACGTTAATTACTTGATAGATGTAGCTTGTCAGATAAATGAATCAACATATAAACGTGGTCTTGCTGTGGGATTTACTAACTCCGATGTAAATCGCGTCTTATTGGAAAAGGCTGCCGAGGATGGATGGTTAAGAGCTTATGTATTGTATGTGGGTGACGAGCCGTGTGCGTTCCAGTTTGATGTTCGATACGAAAAAACACAATTTACCGAGTTCGGTTCTTTCGATCCAAGATGGAGTCGTGGCAGTCCTGGTACGGTACTTTTGATCAAAGTACTTGAGCAGCTTTGTATGGAATCCGAAATAAATATAATGGATTATGGTTTTGGCCATGCTTTATATAAGAGTAAATTTGGAACAAATCACAGGTTAGAAGAAACTGTCTGTATTTATGCACCGAGACTGCGTCCCGTACTCATCAACATGGCCATGTCTGCAAATCTGGCTTGCTGTGTACTTCTGAACCGTGCAACCAAATGGCTCAATATGGATTCCTGGATTAAGCGCAATTGGCGCAGAATGGTTTGTAAAAACAATCATAAAGGAAGTACTCAAGAGAAGGGAAACATAGAATTACTATCTTAATGTCAATCGCAATTGGTATACTCGGTCTAATCTTTCTCTATGTGGGTGTTCCGTGGATATACGGGCAACTGGCCCGAAGATTACTCGGGCGAAGGGCTAAAGAACGTAAAGCACTGGTCCTTACTTTTGATGACGGCCCTGGTAGCTGTTTAACCCCGGCAATTTTGAACATACTTGCCGAGGGCCAAGCCAAGGCAACCTTTTTTCTGCTTGGCAGAAATATTGCAGGCCGAGAGGCAATTGTCAGGCAAATCGCAGAGCAGGGACATGATATCTGTTCTCATGGTTACGATCATTTACACAGCTTGAAGGTCTCTCCGTTTCGAGTGTTGTCGGATATAAAACGCGGATGGGCGGCGATTGACGCTGCTTTGGGAACCATGCGAAAAAAGTATCCGTTTCGTCCGCCTAATGGCAAGTTGAACATTATATGTCTATTGTATTTATTGATCAGACAGGTGCCGATTGTTTATTGGTCAATAGATTCAGGGGATACGTGGCGCCGGCAGCCCGATAGTCTCAGAGTCGCGCTGTTGGCGGAAAAGACAGGTGGGGCAGTATCCTTAGCTCATGATTTCGATCGTTCGAATGAAAATACGAGCCGATTCGTTGTTGAGTCTGTTCGGGCGGCTCTTGCTATGGCAGCAGACAAAGGTATGCGGGTACTTACTGTTTCAGAATTATCGGATCTCGGCAGGTAGGTAAACGAAAAGTGGACGTA
>JBARRE010000828.1:0-3759 GCA_049644065.1 Sedimentisphaerales bacterium
AGCCACTTCCGATTGTTTGGGATCGAGTTGGAAACTATGAACCAAATATTCCTTTGCCCGGTCTTTATCACCTTTACCCAAATAATAGTAGGCTATCTGCTTGTTAATTCTTGCCGAATCCGGCGCCAAATTAAGCGCTTGTTGATAACAAGTCATCGCATACTCATCAAGTTGCTGCTTCTCAAACGCCATTGCAAGCCTTAGTGACTGGATGTCCGAATTACCAGCAATTCTCACATAGTTATCGGCATAGGTTTTGGATTTAGCCGTATCGCCGCTGTCCAGGAATAACTTTACCATCGCCACTTGAGCGTCCGCGTTAGCAGGATCGAAACTCAAAGCTATATTGTAATGATACTCCGCCTTCGACCAAAGCCCATCGGCATGATATAATTGGGCCAACTCATAATGCGCCACCGGGTTCTCAAATCTGCTCTCCAGTGACTGTTGTAACTTAGCCTTTCTTGCTTCTGCCGGGAGCTTTCGAGCCCTTGCAGCTTCAGCGGCCTTCATCTCTTGACTCTCGCATCCGACGACGACAAGCAATAATACACAACACAAAAGAAGGATAAAAGTAAAAGGGAAAACCCGGCTTGAACTGATGGTAAAACCTCCTGTTTTTATTTGTCTGCTCTTGACTCTTCCTGTCATTCTGGCCTCCACTTTCGAAAGTTATGGTTCGCCTCTTTGCGAATTCTTACCTCTGGCCATTGAAACAATCCCATTTTGATACACAGTAAAAATCTTTGCAAGAAAAAACTTCAACAAATCAAATAAAATGTAAATTTTTTCTCGGCACACGATACTCATTCTACAATCAAGGGTCGTGAACTGAGAATTATTGTAATAAAATAGTCCGATGCGGCGACTTATATATCGACGGCCCGTCATTGGCGGACTTGAAAGAAGCTTCGCTTGCCCCGTTAAATTCGATGAGAGGCTTGGCTGATAAAATATAGTTTCCGGTGGAGCATGCAAGTGGTTGACTGGCAGGTAATTATCAAAAAGCACGGACCGGCTGTGTGGCAAACTTCATACCGGTTGCTTGGCAACCACGCGGATGCTGCCGATTGTTTCCAGGAAACTTTTATTTCGGCACTGAAATTTTGCCGGCGTCAGCGAGTGCGGAATTTTTCGGCACTATTGACCCGGCTTGCGACCGCCCGGGCGATCGACCAGCTTCGCCGAAGATTTCGCCGGTCGCTCTCTGAGACGGATCCTGCCGACTGGGCTTCTTTGCAAAGTGCGAATCCGTGTCCTGCAGAACAGGCGCAACGGAAAGAATTAACAGATGAGTTGCGAAAATCGCTAAGTAAACTGCCGCAGCAGGAAGCACAGGCCTTTTGCCTGCGATATCTAAACGATATGAGCTATCGAGAAATCGCCAATGAGCTTGACATAAAGATTAATGCCGCTGGTGTGCTGCTGCATCGGGCCAGAGCTAAACTACGCGAGTCTTTAGAGTTATCGGTTAAAGAGTGTAAGTGAGGTTGTACCATGGAAGAAAATGAAAATACATTGGAAAAAGCGGTAGAAGCTCTCAAAAACGAGCAGATTCCACTGGGACCGCCGCAAGAAGTGATCGAATCAACCATAACAAAGCTTACTGAGGCTGCCGGGCAAGCAGATATGGTAAAGCTCGACAATCGAATCCGGATTATAGAAGGGCTGAAAGCTGCAAAAAGCCTCACAAAAATTGCCGCGGCGGCGGTGCTGCTTATTGCTGCCAGCTACGCCACAGGCCGGCTCTCAGGGCCTCGGCCGCCTGATATGGAACAGATTCAAGCTGCTCTGGAACCGAAGATTCGTCAGAACCTGCTTGATGAAGCCAGGCAATATGTACAGTTGGGCCTGGCGAATGGTTATATCCGCATCAAAGATGAGCTGGGTCAACAGTACCGCGAGGAGCTGAACCGGGTTGCCCTGCAATCGGTAGCTGCTTCCAACGCCGTGACCAATGAATTGCTCACAGTGTTGATCGAATCTTTCAACGAAGCGCAAAGCCAGGATAGGCAACGGATTGCGGCAGCCCTTGAACAGATCGAAGCGAATCAGCTACACGATAGAAACCAGTTCAGCAATGCTTTAGCGACTTTGGCCCTGCAGACGGAAGATGAGCTGATACGCACCAAACAGGATATGGCACACTTTTTGTCATATACTCAACCCGGTCAATCGAACCAGGATGAAATTAAAAATTCAGACAATTAACATTGAAAGGCAAGAAAAATGAAAACGCTTACCCAAACAATCATTGTAATCGTAGCATTAAATTTGTTGGCAGCGGGTATTGTACCGGCCAGGAACGTCTCCGACGAGGAAATCCAGGCTGGCGAGTTGCAGATACAACAAGCCGAGCTTGAGCAACAATCCATGGCTGAGGTTGCAGCAGTGCTCGCACAGGCTCAAACAAGTCAGCCGACGGCACCCGTGCTTCCCACGACACCTTCGCCGGTGCCTGCTCCAACACCGCCTACTCTGACGGCCGTGCAAGACAATATCTATAATCTGACAAGGAGCCTTACTTTAGGATCGCGGACCAGCAGCACCGGAACGGTTCTTGTGATACCCTCCGAGCAGACTAATACAGAAGACCTTCTAACAATAAACGAAGATATGAGCGTTATGTCCCGAATCATCGAGAAAAACATTGAGCAGGCCCGCATCGCAACGGTACACAGTAATTTTTTTGGCCCCAGATATGACCCATTCGGGATGCTACTGGGAGGCAGCAGAGGTGAGATACAAAGCATGTACCTGCAGGGCTTTGGAGCATTGTTTTTGCTGAAAGTGGACTTTCCGCTCTCTCCTGCACCTAAGGCACCTGAGGGGGAAAAGGAAACGGAAAAAGCAGAAGAGGGCGACCCTGTCTGGCAGCAGATGAGACAGCAGATGTATGAGCCGGAAAAAGTCTTGAGAACCCGCAGAACCGACCGCCCGGAAGAAAGATATGACGCCGAGAAGGTAGAAATCCTCAAAACAACCCTGATAAAAGCGCTGAAACATGCTGCCAATATCCGAAGTTTGAAGCTGGACGAGTCGGTGATTCTGACAGTCACCGGAAGCGGCGATGCTACAGGTACAACAATTACATCCGCAAGGGTGCTTCCAGAAAAAAACCAAATAATCATAGTAGAAAGAAATGCTGATGGTACACCACTGGCACAAAGGGTAGTAACGGGTAGTGCATTAGATGACATAAGATTATCCTCACCTTCGATTCTTGTTATTCGCGCGAAAAAGTCGGATATCGATCAATTCGCAAAGGGCGCTCTCGATTTTGACCAGTTCCGCAAACTCGTGCAGCTTCTTACCTGCCCGTATCTGGGTGGAGCAGCCGAACGTGGAGGCTTTTTTGGTCCCTATTATCGGTCGACGTCTACAAGTTCCGATTACAGGCGGTAGACAGGTCTTTCATATATTTGTTAGCCGAAGCAAGCGTTACAGCACAAACCGGGGCCGGACTAACTGAGTTCGGCCTCTTTTATCTACCCGCAGTCCCTTTTCGTAAGTAAAATTGGCTCCATTCGACGCTGCTCAGGACAAGCTTGATTGGCTTTGTTTTTTTGTACCCTACAGGCCGGTTTATTGCCATAATCTCCTTTCACATAAGACTTTGCGCCAATTTCCTCGCTTTTGAGCCAATTATGCACTCTTTTCACTTTTTTCATTTTTCTGAAGATTTGTCATCAACATTTACCCCGTCAGATACGCTTCTCATATAGAAAAAACGGATAAAGTTATCTCACGGGGTGAACC
>JBARRE010000829.1:0-20459 GCA_049644065.1 Sedimentisphaerales bacterium
AACGGCACTTTTAGTCTACGCGAATTGAAGTTTTCTCAAATTGAATGGTCCGCCTTCTATCGTAATTACTGCTGTGGCATCTTACGGTTTACTACTTGTAGTTTGACAGGACGGCTTTCGCAACGCCTTCGCTTACCGTGCCGGCTTCGAGAAGGGCGTTTACGGATTCGGTCATTGTCACCATACCGTGCTTTTTGCCCGTTTCGATGACGCTCCTCAGGAAGAATCCGCCTTTTCTCCTGATAATGTTCTTTGCGGCACTCGTGACAACCAGTACCTCGCAGGCGACCCTCTGCTCGCCGTTTACTGTGGGGATAAGTTCCTGGTGAATTATGCCCTGAAGAGATTCGGCCAAAAGAAACCTCAACTGGCCTTCATCCGTAGCGGGGGCATAGCTCAAAAGCCTTTCGATGATCTTATCGAGTGATATGACGTGCAGCGTGGAAAGGACCATAACGCCGGTCTCTGCGGCCGCCAGGGCGATCTTGATGGTTTCATAGTCTCTCATCTCGCCTATCGCAATCACGTCCGGGTCCTGTCTCAGAGCTGCCCGAAGCCCCGAATAGAAACTCTTGGTATCCCTTCCGACTTCTCTTTGCCTGACAACGCCGGCTTTATTGGTGTGCACGTACTCGATCGGGTCCTCGATGGTCACGATGTGCTTTTCGCTGGTTGTGTTTATTTCATCGATTATTGCCGACATTGTCGTGGTTTTGCCCTGGCTGGTGCTTCCGGTAATCAAGACCAGTCCCTTGGTTCTGCCGGCCAGGTCTTTGACGATGTCCGGCAGAGATAATTCCTGAAGGGTTCTGGGCCGGGTGGGAAGGATTCTGATTGTCGAGCCGACCGCACCATTAAAATAGCCGACATTGATTCGGTACCTGCCGGCTCCGTCTGCCAGCATCAGGTCATAATCCAGATTCTTCTTAAACTCGGCTTGCTGTTCTTCGGTCAGCAGTTCCAGCGATATGTCCCGGCTCTGCTCGGCGGTCAGTTTTTCCTTTGTAATCGGGACCAGTTTTCCTCCCACCCGGAAGAGTACCGAAGCGCCGGCACAAATATGGATGTCAGTCGCCTGCTGGGCTTTTGCGTGCTCCAAGAGTTGTTTCCTGCTGATCATATAACTCGACTCTATATTTACCGGTTTCTCTGAGAGTCTGCCTGCCGCGACTGCACGATGTATCGATCTGAACTTCCGCCTCTTCGTCTGATGCAATATTTATCGTCACATCCAAAGCTGAAACACGAATATTCAGTTTACTCACATCTAATTGTATAGTTTTATCAAAGACTTCGCTACTTTTATTCCGTGTATTTTCTCGCGCCCACACCAGGCCGCTCGCCAGCAGATTCCGTTCACATGCCTTCAGATAAGCAGTTTGCGACTGGAACTGCATGGTGTTTGCGATATCGGCCAGAACCGACATCTGGACTCCGATAACGGCGATTGCTACGATGACAAGTATCAGTACAAAACCATTTTGCCTTGTTTTTTTCATCTCTATCTCAGTTCCTTTCCAAGGGCGCCTGCAAAATACAGGTGCGTATGGGCCATTTTCTTTTTCCACTGGCCCTTCCTCCCATATTCGAGATGGGTATTGGTCTCGACAGCATACCCCTGGCCGTTTCTTTCCCAAACCTTCCATTCCACTCTTGCATGAGGTATCGACCAGACTCTTGGCTCTTCAGCCTTGCTTTGCGGCGTGTCCGTGAGCTTTTGCCGAACAACCTGACCGTCTTTTAGCTGATAGCAGATTATGCCCTCTGAAAGTTCGATTAAGAGGATTTGGTCGCTCGCAATCTGTCCAGCGAACGATTTCGGCAGGCCCTTTGCCCGGTCAATGTCCTGCTGTATATGCCTTAGCACACTCAGAAGGCTTGTGTTTTCCTGTATCAGGCGGACGGACATTGGAATCTCACCGATAATTGTTTTGAATAATCCATCGAAAAGAAGGAACACGAATGGAAGAACGACCACCACTACGAGTAATTCTACTAAGCTAAAGCCCTTACGCATATTTATCACTTCCCTTCGGCTAATGATTCGTCCCTCGAAATATATCTGGATAACTCAATGGTCACTTGTTTGCGAAGGTACTTGCCGCTTGTTGTCACCTTCACCAATTGCGCGGCCTGCCATTGTCCCTGCCCGGCGGATTTCTCGATAGACACGCTGAGCTGAGGCCAAATTCGGCTGAAATCTCCATCTTCGATTGGCTTACCCGTTGCGGTGAGGCTATCAAGCTCCGCCTGGGCTGCGGCGATACATTGCTGTCTGACTAACTGGTAACGATTGAACTTGGCAATGCCGTTCATTGAAAATGCCAATCCGGCCAGAAGCATTGCCATAACGGTCAAGCTAACTGCAATCTCCGCAAAGATGAAGCCGCCGGATCTTCTTTTTTTATGTGACATAACTTTGCTCCATATAAGCACATTACGGCAACACCTTGCCCGATAAACTTTCGATTATTAAGATACCCGGTGAAAATACCGCATAAACGACAAATCCTACAATTGCCCCCATGATAAGGATCAGGCATGGCCACATGATGAATCTGGCGAGGTTCACGCTGTAGCTGTAGTTTGAGCGATAAAACGACTCGAGCGTTTCTAATATCGTCAGAGTATTGCCCTGATTCACCTTTTCGTCGAATGCCCATGCCAGGGGAGAGCCTAATTTGCTTTTTCTGATCGCTGTAGCGATATTGTCACCTCGTTCTACTTTTTTCAGCCATCTTTTCAGCCGCTTTCTGAAGCGATTGTTCACGTCCAGATCGAGTGTATTTGTAATCGCGTCATTGACGGCGCAGCCGGCATTCAGTGACAGACGTAGAACTTCGACGACCTGGACCAGCGAATAATTCTTCTCGAAGTTGTGCAAAACAGGCAGACGCCATTTTATAAAATCCCCCATTCGCGAAAGCAGGTAGGGTTTATGCGGCCGGCGGGGCCTGAATTTGATATATATCGAAATGGGGATAATCACAATAATCAAAAATATAAGCGGAGGCCAAATTATCCACGCATATTCATATGCAACAAAATTTGTAATCCCCATTAGAAATCGAGTAGCCGCCGGAAGTGTCGCTTCCCCAATCATTTCCTGCAGCGCCGTCTTAAACGACGGAATGACAAACGCCATAAGGCCCGACAATATGAAGAACATAAAGACCATTAGTATCACAGGGTAAAGTGGGTGGACCGGTCGAATTTTTCTGCGTTCGTCGGCCCTGACTAACATATCAGTCTCGATTGCCTGGATAGCGAGCGGAAGTTGATTAATCCGCTCGGCGGCAGCAATCATTGCCACTGCATAGCCGGGACATTTGGGATAGCCTCGCTTGATAGACTCACTCAGCGAGTAACCCTGTACCAGCCACTTTTTTATTCGAAGCAGGATTCTTGAGCGGTTGTCTGCACGCCCACCTGCCGCCGACTCCAGCGCCATAGACAGTGGCAGATTCTGCCGCATAATCGAACCGATCGTCGACATAACATAAGTGTCGGTCGCAAGCCGTGATGTTAAACCATAGGCTATGATTGAGCCAATTAACAAAGCAAAAAACACAATGCCACTAACACCCAAAGGGCCAAACGCCACACCCAGAGTGACGGATAGAAGAAGAAATACAAAAAGTATAAGAATCCATTTTGCAATTACCTGGGGCCATTGTTCCGAGTCAGGCTCGCGTTTTGACATCAGCACGGCGATGATTGTCGCGACAAATATAGCAGGCGCGATTACAACAATCGCGGACTCTTCTGTCGCTCCAGCGACAAGCAATGTACCGGCAACAAAAGGCAAGGTAACCAGAGCGATAGCCGGCTGTTTTAATCCGAGGTATATACAAAAAGCCAACACTAATATCGATATTATTATTAACATATCCAAACCTAAGTAGCAGATAAATTCGTTATAATTCCTATCATCGGCAAAAACATCGCAAGGATGGTCATTGCTATAAAACATCCTACTCCGATCAGCATAACCGGCAACAATATCGCCTGCAATCTTGCCTGGCCGCAGCGTGCCTGCTCAGCGTACATCTGACCCAGACTGTAAAGATTGTCCTGCAGCTCATTTCGCTGTGTGCCCAACTGAATTGAATATAAGAACAGCCTTGGTATTACCCTACAAAGTTGCCCAGCCTCTAAAATATTAGCTCCCTGTTCGATCTGGGCTGCAAGGGCCTCGCTTTCAAGGATAAGCTTATCACTTCCTGTTGCACCTGAGCTTAACCTCAGTGATACAGGCATATCTGAACCGGCCGCTACCATTATTGCCATTCCCTCAGCCATCCTGCTTAGCATACTGCTATGGTAAACTATTCCGATGACCGGAATTTTTAGGAGAAGCGATTCCTTGAATCTGCGTCCTGCCGCCGATGCGGAAAGCATCACGAACAGAGCGACAATCACGGCAATCACAAGTCCTACTGCGGTCCAGAAGGGCACCACGTTTTGGGACATACTTAAAAACAGCCGTGTAATTCCCGGCAGACTGCCCCCGTCGGTCATTTCCTCAAGCACCGATGCGAACTGCGGGATGATGAACATGAAAACGCCCGTCAAAATAATTGACGCCAGAACCAGGATAACCACAGGATAAGTCATCGCTTCGAAAATTATTCTTCTTGTCTGATTGGCCATTTCCAGATGCCTGTTGAGACTGGTGAGCATTTCGCTCAATCGGCCTGTTTCCACTCCGGCTTTCAATATTCGGCCGTATAGAGGTGGAAAATGCTTCTGCCTCTTTTCAAAGGCCTTCTCAATACTCACGCCAGCCTCAAGCTCATTGGCTATCGCATCGACCAGCCGGCGCATCGACCTTGAGCTGATATCACCGGCAAGCTCTCGCAGACCTCTTTCCAGAGGGATGCCGGATTTGGTGATCGACGCCAACTGCTGATTGAAAAGTACAAACTCATTTCTGCCGATAGCCGTCTTGGGCTTTTTGAGCCTGGCCTTTTCGACGGAGTTTACGACAAGCTGCATCTGTTTCAGCAGTTCGTCCGCCTCTTGATTTGTGCCCGCTTCAATCGTGCCTTTCATCAGCCGGCCGGCCGATGTCAGTGCGTTGTATTCGAATGTAGCCATTTTCGATCCTCGTATATCAAACTACTCTTTCAACACAATCACATAGTTAACCATGTCCTTTGGCCCGCCGCCTTCCGGAATGGCTGATTTCAACACTGCTCCCGCAGAAGTGCGGCGATACTCAAAGGCTTTGCCGCTCATCACGTCCTTCGGCACCTCCATCTGGCTTATGTCGCTTAGCGTATCGGGAAGCCGTCCATCGTGAGTAGTGGCATAATGCCGTATCGCCTCGACACATTGCAAAGCTGCTACGTGACGGTCCAACCGATTCATCAGCAGATATACTTTTCCCTTAATATCCGGTTCTTCCCATTCTGCCTGCTTGGTCAGATCGATCAACGGCTGTGGCAGGTCCCGCAATGCCTGGTAGAGGTTAGGCGCATCAGGTCTCTGGACAAACTGTTCGATCTGCCGACACATGTATGCAGCCATACCGATCCCGACCAGGCCACGGACCAGAATAGGATCTCCGCCTAAGTGCCTGGCCATACCGAATCCGATCTGCATGGAACCGATCGCCTCATCATACGAGCCATGGGAAATCTGGAAGCGAACCTGCAATGCAAGCAAAAACAAAAGTTTACGATAGTTAGCCAGAGTCTGAGATAGCGTATCATCATCCAAGTATGGCCAATCACACTGCTTACACTTAGCGGCTTGTTCAATCAATTTGAAGGCGGGCTTGAGCTGCTCAAGGGCTGATTGTACTTGCTTTCCGGGCAGCTTGTCCGGCGGAGTTTTCAGCCACTGGTTAATTTCATCCATCTTCAGATCGCTCGGCAATGATTGCAGGGCCTTTTCATATAGCGGCGCCGCATCCGCATCAGTTAATTCCTCGACTTTAGGTAAAAGCTGGTATTTCCTACCGGATTCGGGAAATTCTGCCGGATGAAGAATCAGTTGGACCGGTCCGGCAGTGGAACGGCTTGCTTGAGCGGAAGAAACATAGAATATAATAATAACCAGCACAGCAATACCTCTGAGCAATCGACCTGTTAAGGTGATTTTTTTGTATTGGGTTATTACCATTTTGTTATATATCCTTTTATTCTTTCAGTTTTAGCTCGTACCGTACCGCGTCTCTACCTTCAGAGCCTTCGGTACCTTCCAATTCAAGAACCGCTTCCGAGCCGGTGCTTTTATATGAAAAGGCTTGTTTTGTCACAGGATCAACTGGTATCTTGATGTCAGTAACGTTACTGAGCTTTTGAGGAAACTTGCCGTCATGTGCTCCGGTATAAAGACGCAAATCCTCGATGCATTGTAAAGCGGCAATTTTACGATCAACATGATTCATCTGTAGCAGAACCCTGTCATGCGCCGGCTTTAACTGCTGTCCAAATGCTTTGCGCATCAGAATGTTATAATTTTTGAGATTATCCGTTTCGATATTGATTGCTTTTGTAACATCAACAAGCGGTTGTGGTAAATCCTCCAATGCCCAATAGAGACTTGGCGTATCAGATTGAATCCATTGTTCAATCCTGCTTTGATTCAATGCCGCTATAGCAATACCGACCATTCCCTGAATCAGAGTGGGCGCATCACCCAGATGCTTTGCCATTGTAAGAGATGTTTTTAAGGTCTCTCTTGCCTGGTCATACCGGCCTTGTGCGATTTGGAGCTTAGCCTGCACGTCGAGGATAAAAGCAAATTGCCGATATTTGCTCAGGTCATCCATAAACTGCTGACTAACTTGACCAGGTTTAACAAAAGGCCAGTTACACTGTTTACATCTTGCAGCCCGGGAGACCAAATCCAAAGTTGGTTTGAGCTTCTTGAGTGCCGACTCAACCTGTTCGACAGGTAGCTGGTCGGGCGGCAAACTACGCCAGTCGGAAAATTGTTTCGCTTGATAATCTTCCGGCAATGATTGAATCGCTTTTTGATATAAAGGTACCGCATCAGTATCGGTTTGCTCTTTAGTTGTTGGTAAGAGTCTGTATTTCTGTGCGTCTTGGGTTGCTTTGGCCGGAGAGAAAGTTAATTCAATCCATGGCAAAGTCCGATTTGCATAGGTTAAAGATGTAAAAAATAACAGGATAACAAATATCGCTGTAAAGCGTTTCATAAAATATCTCCTGTACCTAAAGAGCCTTCAGATACTATTCCACAAACTTGATTCAACTCATCTTCCGTTGTTATTCCCTCGTTTACCAGGCGCTGCCCGTCGGCCAGCATCGTTGTATGGCCTCTGTCTTTGAGGATACTCTCAAGCTCGTCCAGGTCAGCTTTGGCTAAGATGGCTTTTCGCAGTTGACTTTCTAATTGAACCATTTCTGCGATCATGACCCGGCCTTTGTAGCCGGTGTTAAAGCAGTCATCACATCCTGTCGCTTTGAACGAACCCGTATTCTCAATTTTCTGTTTACATTTGGGGCAGAGCCTCCTTACCAGTCTTTGGTTCAGGACCGCCGAGACGCTGGATGTGACCTGGTAAGGCTCGATTCCCATCTCCAGCAGCCGCAGCAGGGCCCCGGCGGGCGAGCCGCTGTGCATCGTGCTCATCAGCAGGTGTCCAGTCAATCCGGCTTCGATTGCGATCTTGGCGGTCTCGGCATCGCGGATCTCTCCTATCATCAGCACCTGCGGATCCTGCCTGAGCAGCGACCTCAATGCTGTGGGAAATGTCATCTGTCCGTGCGGCGTAATCTGGACCTGGGTCGCGCCATCAATCCTGATTTCCACGGGATCTTCGAGGGCGACGACACTCTTGCCGGCATAGGATTTTAGAATATGCCGCAATAAGGCGGCAAGTGTGGTGCTTTTACCGCTGCCTGCCGGACCGGTCAGCAGCAAAACGCCCTGGTTCTTGGCGGCAATGTTCTTAAGCCCTGAGTATAAAGGTTTTGAAAAGCCCAATTGATCCAGTTCCATAAGCTCGGCATTGTTGTAGAATAAACGCACGACTGCCCGCTGGCCGTGTATCGTTGGGAATACTGCCAGCCGCTGGTCCATAATTCTATCACCCTGGCTCTTGCTGATTTCAATTCGGCCTTCCTGGGGTATATCGTTGCGATAGGTCAAAAGCCCCCCGAGAACTTTTAACCGTGCAATCACGTTGTCGGATATCGTGCCGGGCAGCTTTTCGACGGTGCTCAGAACGCCATCGAGACGAAATTTTATGGCTAATTCCGCGCCCGTAGGTTCGAAATGAATGTCGCTTGCACCACATTCTACGGCTTTTGTGAGCAATTCACCCACCAAAGACACAATATCATTCGCGTTCTCGTGCTTTTCGTAAGAGCTGTTTTTACAAGTATTTAAACCCATATCTATGCAATTTGATTTTGACAAATTCTACATTTTTAACTCTTTGTACCGGAACATAAGACGCAGCGGCATACCTAAACGTTATCCAGGAAAAAGTAAAATTTTCACTATATTTCGAAAAATTTTGTTAACATATTATTTAGTGCTGCGTCTTAATAGATAGATAATGTAACGCAGGGTAAATTTACGCTTATGTTTGGTAAGGCCATAAGTTACGAATCGGTTTGGGATTTCGCCGCTGATGAGTCTGTCGTTGAGAGCCAGAGATGGATACTCTCTACGATGCAGAACTACGGCCAGGAACTGGTTACGATGCTCTGGCGAATTCTGGGCAACGAACAGGATGTTTGTGACGCTTATCAGGACACGTTTTTGCAACTGGCCCATTATGAAGGAGGGCGAAAACCCGGACATTTAAAAGCGTATGTTTTTCGCACGGCGAACAACATTGCAATCTCGATGCTGAGACGAAGGATTGCCGAGAGAAACAGGCTGTCCAGGCCTGTAACGACAACGTCTGTAAGCTCTCCTGCCAGGGAGATTGATTCGAAATACCTGCAAGAGACCTTAAGAAGTTATATTGCTCAATTGCCTGAGCATCTAAGGAACGTTATTACATTACGCGATCTGGCGGAATTATCTTACTCTCAAATCAGCAGGATATTAGGCATATCAGCAGCGACAGCGAGAGTTTACCGGTGCAAAGCAATACAGTTATTATCGGCGTGGATGGGTAAAGAAGAATAAAATGACAGGTATAAAATTAAACAATCAATGCAGACGAATCAGAACATGGCTATATACAGCTATGAGCAGACGTTTTGGTCCAGAGGCAAGCTGGCTGCATAACCATATTATGTACTGTCCGAAATGTCAGCGCAGACTCGTTTCGTGCGGTAAAGTAAATCTTGCCTTATCGTTTATTAAAAGTCAGCCTCACGGCCTTGATTTGCTGATGCGTGCAAATACGCAGGCTATTGCCGTGCTCAAGCACAGTCTCCGGCGTGAACCGAAGGCTCAGAAGCTCGAAAGAAAGCTTCCCGAGCCAAAGCTGCTGGAAAGATGTAGTCATTATGGGCACTCTGCGGCGAATTTAGCTGCCTGCATTGTAATTCTGCTTCTTATGAAGATCGGTGTTTTTTCCTCTATGGATAATCTTCAGACTCAGGGTCAAAAAGTTATCAAGCAGTATTATGTAAAACAGGTGGGTGCAGACCTGGCGGATGAGATTTTCGCAAAAGACACGGAACCTCCGTCTTCTGCGAATTTTGATAACATTGCCAACGCTTAGTAAACCCTGCGTCAAGCACAGTCCAAATAATTCGAATAATCATTTCGGCACGGAAAGCCTGATCCCGCAGTTTACGGCAAGGTTCTATAGGACGTTTAAAAAGTATCGTTTTTATAGTATGAGTTGATTTGATTAGCCCCGAATTATTCCTTATATTTTATTTAACGCTTCTCATGGAGGTTTTTTTATACGCTCACCCTCAGAGGTGATGCACGTTTTCGTTTTGGATACACTATCGTTAGTCCTCTAAAACAGGAGCGTTTGACCAGGTTCGGAAATATTAAACGTTTAGAACTGGGGGGTAATAAAAAAATCATGGCACGGATTTTTGGATTTAAAGTTAAAGAGCAACGGACCAGCAAGAACCAAATTAGCGGCCATTTAGATAATGGCGACGATGAGGAAATCAGCGGTCTGTCGCAACTGTATAGCCCAGAGCAAGAACAAGAACAAGAGAGTGCCACTCAGGTTCGGGATGAGGCGGATGCCCTTTCCGAAATGGGAAAAATTACCGGCGAACAACTCTCCGAGTTGAGGCGAATACAGAAAACGAGAGCAAATTGTGATATCTGCCAATTAGTCAAAGAACAAAACTTGGCTCATGAACCGGATATCTCAATGGCTCGGGCATACCTTCACGGATTCGAATTTAAAAAGATCGAGCCGGAAAAGGTCGACAAAAACGTTTTTAATAAACTTGACCTTGAATACATAAAGAGTAACCGCATCATGCCTATCGAGGTCAGAGACGATATCCTCGTTGTGGCGACAAGCCGTCCCGCCGACCTTTTCGTTATCGAAGACGTTAAACGGCAAACTCAGATGAAAACCGAGACAGTTGTATGCCTGGATGAAGATATAAATATTGTCTGTGAAACCTTCAATAGCGAACAAATTGATTACGATATTGATGATATCATTAATGATATGACGGATGTCGAGGTCATGCAGGATCAGCAAGAGGAATCCGATGATCTCGAAAAGATGGCCGGCCAGTCACCTATTATCAAATTTGTCAATTATCTTATTAGTAATGCAGTACGTGAGGGCGCCAGTGATATTCATATCGAGCCCAAGGAAAAGTTCTTGAGAACAAGGTATCGCATAGACGGCGTACTTTTCGAAATGAAGCAGTCGCCGCTGAAGATGCATCCTGCGATTGTCTCACGAATTAAAATTATGTCCGACCTCGATATTTCTGAAAGACGGTTGCCGCAGGACGGTAAAATCAAGGTTTCCGTTGGTGGCAGGGCAATCGATTTGCGTGTCTCGACGCTACCGACAAATCATGGAGAAAAAGTGGTTATCCGTGTGCTGGATAGTGAATCCATTACTCGAGGCCTTGAGCAGTTGGGAATGGAGCATGATGTTATGACGAGTTTTGCAAGTCAGATAGCCATGCCCCACGGGATTTTACTCGTTACCGGCCCGACAGGCTCCGGCAAGAGCACCACACTGTACTCAGCTCTGCCACAGATGGACGGTGATAAATTGAATATTTCAACCGTTGAGGATCCCGTTGAATATCAACTTGGTTTCTGCAACCAGGTTCAGATTAACGAAAAGATCGGTCTGGATTTTGCTAATGCGCTTAGGAGTTTGCTGCGTCAAGACCCTGATGTGATAATGATCGGAGAAATTCGTGATAACGAAACAGCTCGAATTGCGGTCCAGGCGGCTTTGACAGGGCATTTAGTTCTCTCGACATTACACACAAATGACGCAGCCTGCAGTATTACAAGACTGGTTGATATCGGCATTGAACCATATTTGATATCGGCATCATTGAACGGAGTGCTTGCACAGCGACTGGTAAGAAAGATTTGTTCGGAGTGCAAGGAGATATACCAGGTCACGGAACATGTTGCCAGGTATGTGGAAAGGGCGGGAGTCAATCCGGGTCAGATATATCACGGCGCCGGTTGTGACCAATGCCGAGGCTCCGGTTATTTAGGCCGAGTTGGCATTTACGAGTTATTGATTATTGATGAGCAGTTCAGAGATATGATTAACAAAGACTCTTCAGTAAACAATATGCGGCGAACCTTTCATGAGAGTGACCGCCGGAGCTTGTATGATGATGGTATGCTAAAAGTCAAGCAGGGGCTGACGACCATAGAAGAAGTGCTGCGTGTAACCAAAGTATATGGTGAAAACGAAAACGAATCTTATGTTGAGAACAATAACCCCGTAAATTGATGTAAACATCGGCGCAAATGCGTCCTGCACTTATCAGGACGAACTGCAACGGCCGATGATTAATGGTTGATATTTGAGATGATACGCAAGAAATTAATTATTCTTGGTTCAGTATTACTTCTTGTCGGCGGAATCATGCTCGGGTGGATTCTTGCTGAAAAAGAAAAGCAACATAGTGATGCTTCTTTCTACCGTCTGAAGTATGGTGTGGACACAGATGATTATGTCAAGCAGTATGAAGAGTGGCTGCGGACACCGCCGCGAGAGAGGTCTGAGTTGCCTCCGATATTGGATGACAACGGTAAAGCCATGACACGAGAGCAACTCTGGCAAGAACAGCAGGAGAGACTAAAATCCGATTTGGCTAAATTGGCTGCCGGTGAAATGACCGCTCATCCTTTGGCAGATGTTCTTTACGGGGAGAACTGGCAGAATGAACTCAGCGAATACAAGAAACGAAATGAGTTGAACGAACATATTATGACAGGCTCAATTGTGTGTACAACTATGGGAGGCAGTATATATGCCGGGTGGTTGTTGCTATTGACGGTTCGCTTTATCATAAAATGTTCATCCGGCTCGAAGCGTTTCATCGTCAAGACCATTGGAACTCGAAAAAAAGTTGAAAGTACAGAGCAGGTTGCAGTTGGCGATAAAGAGTTACCGCAGAAGCAGGAAACTAAAGAGAAACTTATTCAACTTGATCAACATTCGAATATCTCTGTCAATTCGGACCGGCAGATTCCACTCAGTGTCAAGGGTGGAACTAAAACACTTGAAAGAGCATCGAACAAGGTAAAAATATCGAATGGTACTGAAAAGATTGACAGGCTGCTTTCCGATGAAAAATCTGCTGCCATCAAGACAACTACCAAATGGGGAAAAAAGCGTTCCGAGGCCGCTGAGCATTCAAAGCCGCTCAACAGTGCCATTAGTGAGCTTACTCAACAGGTCTCAGCCATTCGTGAATACGCAGCTTGTCAGCAGGACAGACTGGAAAAGCTCCAGGATGGTTATGACTGGAATATCGTCAGGACTTTTTGTCTGCGTGTTATCCGCTGCATAGACAATCTTGAAAGTCGTATTGGTCGGCTCGGCGAAGAGGAAGTCAAGGCGATACATCTTGAGGAAGTAAGGGATGAGTTAATCTTTGCTCTGGAGTCAAGCGGCATTGAGCAATTTGAGCCGGAGATAAATAGTGAATATCGAGGGCAGGAAAAGTACGCCGAAGCCGTCAAAGACAAGCAGCAAAGTGATAATCCGAAACAGGCCGGTAGCATTGCAAAAGTAATAAGACCAGGCTATCAATACTTTATTAACGAAGGAAACATCAAGGTGGTTCGCCCGGCTCAGGTCAAGCTGTTTGCTTGATGATTGAATTGTGAATCGATTCATGATTTACCGAACCATAAAATAGGAGGTATAAAATGACTAATATAGTGGGAATAGATCTCGGTACGACATTCTCGGCACTATCGATTCTCAATGCTATCGGCAAGCCGGAGATAATCCCAAATGCCGATGGTGAAAGACTCACTCCATCTGCAATTTTCTTTGACGAAGAGAACTCAGATATCGTCAGGGTAGGTATCGAAGCTATTAATTCAAGGCATTTGAATGCTGAGCGATCTGTTCGCTGGGTCAAACGCCATATGGGAGATGCCAATTATCAAAGAAAAATCGACTCGAAGGACTGGACGCCTGTAGAATTGTCTGCTTTGATTCTGAAAAAGCTCAAGCAGGACTGTTCTGTAGAGCATGGCGATATTTGCGATGCCGTTATTTCCGTCCCGGCCCACTTCGATGAAGTCCGCAGAAAAGCAACCATGGAAGCGGGAAAGATAGCCGGTTTGAATGTGATTGGAATTGTCAACGAGCCTGTGGCCGCAGCTTTATATTATGCCACCACTCGGCAGGTATCGGGAAAGATCCTTGTCTATGACCTCGGCGGTGGAACATTTGATGTCACTATAATGGACGTCAATGGACATAATATGAAGAATGTTTGCTCGCAGGGCGACCATGCGCTCGGCGGTATCGACTTCGACCAGAAAATATTGGAGATTTTGGAGCAACAGTACAAAGACAAGTTCAAAACCGATCTGATCGATTCGGATGAGGACAGGGCAAAGTATGAAGATGAGGCCGAGGATATTAAAAGAACTTTGTCCCGGCGTAATGTTGCGAAAAAGATGCTCTACGGCCCGGCAGGCAATATGAGAGTGGAAATATCCCGAGAGATGTTTGAAAAAGCAATTGCTCCCTTGATGGATCGTGCGGATATCCTGGTGGAAGTAGCCCTTGGCGAGGCAGGCATTGAACCGACGGGAATTGACAAAGTACTATTGGTCGGCGGCAGTACCCGGATTCCGCTGGTCCAGAAGCGCCTCGAGAAAGTGTTTGGCAAAACGCCTCAGACCGCCGTTAATGTCGATGAATGCGTGGCACTCGGTGCTGCTTTGCACGCTGGATTGACAATGCTAAGAGAGAAACCCGATATTATGCCGGCAGGAATTTCCAGCGGCCTGATGGACATAAATCTGACCGACGTTTGCAATCACAGCTACGGTACTATTTGCGCTCCTATTGATAAGGTAACGGGCCGGCGAGTAATTCAAAATCGCATCATTTTGAATAAAAATACACCGTTGCCGTGTGAAACATCTCAGACGTTCTATACTCTCAGAGAGGGGCAAGCGGAGGTTGAGGTGACCATTACGCAGGGAGAAGGCAACGATGTCGAGTTCGTTAATAACATTGCGACGTATAAATTTGAGCTTCCTCCGGACAGACCTGCAGAATGCCCGATCAAAGTCACTTATAGCTATGATGTGAATCAGCGAATGCACTGCAAGTTCGAAGACCTGGAGTCGGGCAGAGTGCTTGAGGTCGATCTTAGTTTAGATCAGGACGGCAAATTGTCCAAGAGCAAAATAAAAGACAAGGACAAGCAACTCTCTGCCGTAGGTAGATCAAAAGTTGAGTAACAATGTGTGCGGGTGTATAGATGAGCAAACTTCTGATTCCAGTTTCGATTATGCTGGCGGCGTCTGTGGCGCTAATTTTCCCCGGCCTTATTGGTCGTTTCAGACTTAGAGTCCTGGGTTATTGGTCAAAGCTTTTAGAGCTGGTTGATCGTACCGTACTCAGGGATTTGGCAAACCAGCTAAGAATGCCGGAGAAGCTTAGCAAAATCAAATCCCGGCTCTTGCATCAGGCGGAACCTGACCGGCTTCAGGAATCTTCCCCGCCGATTGATATGAGAGTATTGAATTGCCGGATCCAATGGACAAAGCTGGAAGAAGAAAATAGCGTATTTGATGCGTTCAGCCTGGAAATATGCGGCTCAATTCATGCCCCGGACGATATGTGCGAGACGACTTTGCAGATATCAATCCTGGATGTCACGGATGGAGCGCCAGATGCCAAAGTTGTGCAGTCCCGGCTTCCACAATGGTCATCACAAGACGGACCGGATCCATCCGCATTTTGCTACAGAGCCAGGCTCGGTAAACTTCCACACCGAGTCACCACTCTGTCGGCCTGGACGGATATTGCACAGATTCGTTTCGATTGGCTTCTGTTTCCTCGCAAAGGAGAAAGGCAACTGCAGTTCACCATGTCGATCACGTCGGCCGAAAGTAATCAGGAACTTGCTTATGCACAGTGTGAGTTTGCCTGCGAAAATCCCGCCTTCGGATATATGAACCTGCAGGAAAATATCGAGAGGACAAATATCCTGGCGGTTGCACTCGCTTTCGCTGTCAGTGCGGCAGACAATAAACTCTATGACTGTGAGATTGAACTCATAAAAAACTGGGCAAGAGACAATATTCTAGAAAATTCCGCGTCTGATAAGGACGAGCTCAAACTCGATAAGGCACTCGAAAAAACCATTGCCTTTTTCCGCGGCGGCAGCAAACTCGACACATACAATATATGTGACGAAATCGTTGGAATTGCTCCAGTAGCCCAGCGATACGACATTCTGGAGCTTTGCTTGTACGTATCGCAGTCAAAAGGCTCCGTTACCGCCGAAGAATTAACATTCTTGAAAAACATGGCAGATTGGCTCGAAGTCGACTCCGGCAGATTTCGTATCATGATGGAAAAAGTCCTTCCGGTCGACATGCATGAAGTCAGGGATGTAGAGGCCATTCTTGGGATTACTTCGGATATGAGCAAAGAGAGGATTCGAAAACACCTGAATAAGGAATACAGCAAATGGAACTCGCGAGTAACAAATGCTGATCCTGATATTCAAACTCAGGCCGACCAGATGCTCAAGCTTATTGCTGAGGCAAAGAGCCAATACACAGCCGACGCCCTTGTTTCGTAAGAAGATAACAGAGCGGCGGTTTATTAACATACCTCAAATTCAAATCCCCATCCATAATCTTATGTACCGGTAGAAAGTCTGCCGAATCTGGAAGTCCTGTTGCGTATGCCTGGCTGATACGTTATCATACCCGCTATGAAAAATGCCATTAGGATAGTATTAGCGATTGTTGTCATTGTCGCGGTGTGTGTGCTTTTTGCCGTGTTAATCATCGACCGGCCCGAATCCGGCGAAGAGCAGGCGGTTGCGGAATCTGCCAAGCCAAAGTTTACTCTCGACGATGGAAGCAGTTGGCCTATGTTCAGGGGAGAACGTGGTCTTTTGGGCAGGGCGTCGGGAACACTGCCTGATGCGCTCACCGTCGTTTGGAAATTCAAAACGAATGATTCTATTAAATCATCGCCGGCAATCGTTGACGACCTCGTTTTCATAGGTTCATCGGATGATAATATTTATGCGATAGACCTGGAAAGCGGACAACAGGTCTGGACATACAAAACCACCGATGCTGTTGAGGCGACACCTTGTGTGGTTGAAGGATCTGTTTTTGTGGGCTCACTGGATGGTTTTCTGTACGCTCTTGACGCAAAAAAAGGCTCGCTCAAGTGGAAGTACGAGACGGACGGACAAATTCTCGGGGCTGCTAACTGGACGCGCAGCCCGGACGGCCGGATATGGATACTTGTGGGCAGCTACGACAATATACTGCATTGCGTGGATTCGACAAGCGGCAAAGCCGTCTGGACATACGAAACGGATAACTATATAAACGGCTCACCCGCGGTCAGTGACCAAAAGGCCGTGTTCGGCGGCTGCGATGCAATGATTCACGTCGTGTCACTAATTGACGGCAGCAGGGTGACGCAAATTGACAGCGGTTCCTATATCGCGGCTTCCGCAGCATTTCTCGACGGCGAGGTTTACGTAGGCAACTATGATAATATCTTTATGAAAGCAGATATTGTCGCCGGAAAAGTCGTATGGGAATATGCTGGAAGCGATGCTCCATTTTTCTCTTCGCCCGCCGTCGGCGACAATGTAGTTGTCTTTGGAGGGCGCGACGAACGTGTGCATTGTGTGAGCCGTGACGATGGGAAAGTCATATGGACATTCCAGACGCGGGGCGAGGTTGACAGCTCGCCGGTGATTTGCGGCGATAAAGTGGTTGTAGGCTCGGAAGACGGCCGACTATACGTTATACGGCTGTCGGATGGAAGCGGCGTTTGGTCGTATGAGATCGGCCAGCCAGTCACTTCTTCGCCGGCCGTGGCCAGGGGAATGGTTGTTGTCGGCTGTGACGACGGCTATGTTTATGCCTTCGGTGCCATGCAATAAAATCTTCGGTATTTATAACTCAAATTTGATGGAGTCAAAGATATGGCATTCAAAACATGGGTTCTCTTAGTGACGGCCTTTATTATTATAATTACCCCCGAATTTTCAGGCGTATCTGCACGTGAGATTCATGTAGCAAAAACAGGCAGTGACTTAGCTTCAGGCAGTCAGACCAGCCCATTTCTGACCGTTAGTAAAGCCGCTTCTATTGCCCAGCCGGGAGATATCGTGACGGTTCATGCCGGCACATATCGCGAATGGGTCAAACCGTCCCGGGGCGGCACCGGCGAAAACGAACGCATCATATATCGTACCGCAACCGGCGAGAAGGTATTAATCAAAGGTTCCGAGCGTATTACCTCCTGGATTCAAGAAAACGGCGGCGTTTGGCAAGTTGAGTTGCCAAACTCGTTTTTCGGCGATTACAATCCCTATGCCCTGAATATCTCCGGGGGCTGGCTGAATTACGGCAAGTGGTATCATCGCGGGGATGTCTATCTCAATGGTGAAGCGTTTTATGAAAAACAGACGGTCGAAGAAGTAAACAAGGCTGAGCAAAGCTGGTATTGCCGGGTGAATGAAAAGGTAACCATTGTCCGGGCGAACTTCGGCAAGGCCAATCCGAACACTGAAATGACCGAGATTAACGTTCGCGAAAGCATCTTAATGCCGCAAATCACAGGCTTGAAATACATCACGGTCGATGGCTTTCATTTCATGCACGCAGCCGCGAACTGGGCGCCCCCAAGTTTAGAGCTTCAGATGGGCGCTGTCGGCATACGAATGGGAAAGCACTGGATCATCCAGAATTGCACAATCACCAACGCCCGTTGTGTCGGCATCATACTTGGGCATGCCCCGGGAGTGAATTACAGCGATATCGACGCTTTCGGGGACCACATTATCCGTAATAATATCATCCGTCGCTGTGGACAGGCGGGTATCGCCGGCCAAAAGGGAGCGACTCGCTCAGTCATATCGGGCAATTTTATCGAGGATACCAATTATCGCAAAGAATTCGGCGGCTGGGAAACAGCGGCTATCAAGTTTCATAACAGTGTCGATACCGTAATCAGCGGCAATCTGATTAGAGGCGTGTTTCACCAACAACAGGGTGCCTTTGGAATCTGGATCGACTATGCCAACCAGGGAATCAGGATCACGGGCAACGTCATCTACGACACGCAAGCCGCCACTGTCTTCCTGGAAATGAATCACGGTCCCACCCTGGTCGATAACAACATTCTCATCGGAGAAAAGGTGCGTAGTAATTCCGAAGCTACGGTCTTTGCCCACAATCTGTTTGTCGATTGCGGTTACCAGTACAATCCGGACACGAAACGCCGCTCCGGGTATTACACTCCACATACAATGAAAATGGTCGGGACTAAAACCGGCACCGCTCAGGATGAGAAGTGGTTCAATAATATATTTATCCGGCAAGGACTCGATGATGTCAAAGACGCTCCGGGCTGCACTTCGGATTACAATATTTTTTTAGAGGGAGCCAAAAAAAGTTCCTTCGGTGACGAGCATAGCGTCGTTGATCCGTTTGTGACAGGATTCACCCATGAGAGTCATCCTTTGGGTGTCACAATCAGGTTTTCTATGAATAACGCATCTTCCCGTCTGAAAGGACCGTGGGTCGATGCCGAGCTGGTCGGGATATTTTCGACTGTCGGGCAAACCATCGAAGACCGTTCTGGTAAATCCATTAGAGTGAATACCGATATCAACGGCAAAAAGCTTGCAGAACCCATCGCCGGCCCGCTGGCAAATATTGAACAGGGAAAAAATACGTTTGAATGGACGTATCATAACGCTGAATAAACATGAGAATTATTCAAATTACACCAAGCGCGGGGGACAGCTTCTACTGCGAGAACTGTTTGCGTGACGCCGCCCTGGCCAAAGCGATAATAAAGCTGGGGCATGAAGGTCTGACGATTCCCCTTTACCTGCCGCTGCCAAGCGAGCAAAGCGGTTCGACAGGCATCGCCCCTATTTTTTTTGGCGGTCTCAATGTATATCTCCAGCAGAAATCGGGGTTCTTCCGCAGAACTCCCCGCTGGCTCGACCGCCTGTTTGATTCGCCGAGACTTTTAAGATGGATCGGCCGCATGGCGGGGATGACAAGTGCAAGAGATCTGGGAGAGACAACGATCTCAATGTTACGTGGCGAAAAGGGCCAGCAGATAAAAGAGCTGGACAGGCTTGTCGAATGGCTGGATACGCAGGAGAATCGACCGGATATCATTTGCCTGTCCAATATTCTCCTGGCGGGATTCGCCAGAGCCATTAAGCAGAGGCTTGGCGTGCCCGTGGTGTGTCTGCTCCAGGATGAGGACGGATTTTTGGATGGGCTGGTATCGCCTTATTCGCAGCAGGCCTGGCGGATAATCTCGGAACGAGCGGGCGACATAGATGCATTTATCGGCGTCAGCAAATATTATACGGAAACAATGCAACAGCGGCTGCGACTTGGCCCTGACCGAACTCATGTTGTATATACCGGGATTTCGCTGGATGAATATGAATCTCACAGCGCCCGGCCGGAAGTTCCCACTATTGGTTATCTTTCTCGAATGTGTCCTGACAAGGGGTTGGACACACTCGTGGATGCTTTTCTAAAATTGAAGAAAAATGAAAAACTGAGAGATGTGAAGTTACGTATCGCAGGCGGCAAGAGATCCGACGATGAAGCATTTTTGAAGAAGAATCGACAAAAGTTAGGCTCCCACGGCGTGATTGACGACGTCGAGTTTCTGCCGGATTTTGACCGCGAAGCCAGAATTGCATTTCTAAGGAGCCTTTCGGTGCTTTCCGTGCCGGAAAAGCAGCCTGTCGCTTATGGATTATATGTGCTCGAAGCCCTTGCGGCGGGGGTGCCGGTGGTAGAGCCGGCAAGCGGCGTGTTTCCGG
>JBARRE010000830.1:0-2097 GCA_049644065.1 Sedimentisphaerales bacterium
GAAAGGAACGGTTTATGAAAAGACGCGATTTCATAAAGATGGCCGCGGCAGGAGCCCTGGCGAGCATGGGCGGAGTTTCATTCGGCTCCGGGAAAACCGCCAAGCCCAACTTCGTTTTCGTTATTGCCGACGACTGCACATTCCGAGACATCGGCTGCTACGGCGGGCAGGCCCATACTCCCAACATAGACAAACTGGCATCCGAAGGGATGCGTTTTACGCAGTGCTTCCAGGCGGCGCCAATGTGTTCGCCGACCCGGCACAATATCTATACCGGCCTTTACCCGGTAAAAAGCGGTGCCTATCCGAACCACACTTTCGCCAAAGACGGCACCAAAAGCGTCGTCCACTACCTCAAGCCGCTCGGCTATCGCCTGGCTCTGAGCGGCAAGAAACACATTAACCCGCCGGAGGTATTTCCGTTCGAGTATTCGGGCAAAGATAACAATCCCGACTTCGAAGCACTCGATACGTTCATAAGCGAGTGCAAAGATAGCGGCACTCCTTTCTGCCTGTTCGCCTGCTCCAACGAACCGCATTCGCCCTGGAACAAGGGCGATGCCTCACGCTACGACGCCGCCAAATTGAAACTGCCGCCCTACTTCGTGGATACCGCCGAGACTCGCGAGAATATGACGAAGTATCTGGCTGAGATTACCTATTATGACTGGCAGGCCGGCCAGACTCTTGCCCTGCTTAACAAGCACGCCCTGGCGGACAATACGCTCGTCATCGTAGTCAGCGAGCAGGGATCGAGTTTTCCCTTCGGCAAATGGACCTGTTACGATACGGGACTGCAATCGGCCTTCATCGCCCGCTGGCCCGGCAAGATCGAGCCCGGCACGGTCAGCGATGCCATGATCGAATACCTGGACGTCCTGCCGACGTATATCGAGGCCGCAGGCGGCACGCCGCCACCGGTGCTCGACGGCAAGAGTCTGCTGCCGGTCCTGAAAGGCGAAAGAACAGAGCATAAGAAGTACGTCTTCGGCGAGATGACGACCCGCGGCATTAATAATGGTTCCGATTATTTCGGCATCCGTTCTATCCGTTCGGCCAAATTCAAATACGTATGGAACTTTACGCCGGAAATACCGTTCCAGAACGCCTGCACCAGTTCGAGCATCTTCAAGTCCTGGCGGCAGAAGGCCGAAACCGACGCCGATGCCGCGGAAAAGGTTCGCCGCTACGAACACAGGCCGGCCGAAGAACTTTACGATGTCGAAAAAGATCCATACGAATGGAAAAATCTGGCCGACGACCCTAAATACGCTACAGTCAAAGTACGAATGAGAAGGCGTCTGGACAATTGGATGAAGGCCATGGGCGATAAGGGCCAGCAGACCGAGCTTGAAGCGCTCGAGCACCAGAACAGAAATAAGAAATCCCAGGATTCGCCTAAGAAGCGCCAAAAAAGGCAGAAACAAACCGCTGAAACGAGATAAAAAAGACAAGGTATATCCGTAATGAAGGCTGGCCCGCTGGAAACAGCGTTTTATGCCGTTTAGAGTGCGTTTTAGATAGGAAAACGTTAGGCTCATATCTCTCCGTTTCCGCTTATATTCGGAGGATCATTTTTTTTCTTTTGCAGGGGAAAATTTTTACGAACTTCCGCTCTCAAACGCCGTACAAGATTTTTTGAATGGCGATTATAAATATTGTGGGCTGAAAAGAGCGAATTTGCCCTATTTATGGCGTAATCGGCAGTATTTGCTCTAAAAAAGCTCTGTTTTACATGACTCTTTGAAAGGAGTTGATTATGTGGGACGATGATCCCGATATTATGGACGCTTACGAAGAATATGATTACGAGTGCGATTCCGACGATGGTTTGGACGATTTGGCGTTCGATTCCGTAGTTGCGGCGGACGTCGAGGACGGCGCATTCGATAAAGACGGCGAATACATTGACGACGAAGATTAATTTCATACTATAACGATCCTTAACCACCCAGATTTAAAACACCCCTGACAAGCTAAAAACGCCTGTTTTTTGGCCTGGTTCAAGAACGCCTGATTTTGGGTAACAGTGGACGGGGAGTCATGTTTCCCACATGGTCATGGGGATTTCGTTTGGTGGTGGGCAGTGTTGAAGGA
>JBARRE010000831.1:0-2303 GCA_049644065.1 Sedimentisphaerales bacterium
CTGCACCCACATCTCGTAGCTACCATCATTTTTTTTCTTAAGACGCTGGGGTAATGCCTTTTCGAATTCCTCAAAGCCACTTGTCGCAACATCCACTGCACGATGGTAAAGACAGATTTGGACGACACCAGGCTTGGAATCGTGTATGTATAGGGCTATGTAGACTCTATTGGACTGGCCGCCGGATTCTGTCAATTCTGGCAATCCGTAAGAATACCCCCCTGGATTTGGCCATTCATAAGAGGGAGGGAGTTGGTTCCGAAAAAGCGTAGCAATATCATAATAGTAATTATCCAAGCTTAAACTCTTGACCTTAAGTCTTAATTTCTCGAGATTACTCTTTTTTGTGAAGGCAGTTGTTGAATCGGGTGGTCTGCGCACTTCTACCTGTCTAGCTAAAAATACATCTTCCCCCTGTTTAAAACCATGAAAAGTGATTAGGGAGATGTCCAGATCACTTTCAGAAAGAAACGACGCCATCCGCTTAGTTCTTTCATCGGCGCCTAATCCAATAAGGACCATCCGTGGTCTTTGGTATTCCGTATATTCTTTCCCGAATTGTTCCTGATACCAGACTAAGAAATTATCAATCTTATCAATTCCGAGTTTTCCAGACCGTGAAGAAATATGCTCTGATAGTTCGTCTTGAGGGAGCGTCACAAGGTGGGATGAATAATCAATAATCTGAGCAATAGCTTCTCTCGTTAATATACCTCGCTTTAGCTCAAAGACTACTAGCCGTCCATCGCTGTCTACGCCAAGTAAGTCCAGAGGTCCTCCTAGTGTCTCAGTTTGACGACCAATCAGTTTTAGGTCTTCCATGATAAGTCCAGGGCATCTGGTTATAACTTCCTCAAGCTGTTGCTCTGTTTGAGTCTCCTTTACATTTTCGATGTTCTCGACATTTAATTCACTGTTGGCATCCTCTTTGATTTTCCAGAGCTTTATTTCTTTCATAGTTCCTCCAATTCTTAGCGCATATAACAATGTTTATATGGTTTCCGCATAACATCCCGAACTTCTCGTCTTTCAAAGGGACTCCATGCCGCTGCCGTGCCCTTATTAAATACAAAGAGACTTTGATCTGTCAAGAGATAAAATAACAATCCCGTAGCCCATGCGGTTTATTATTCTCCAATCATAATTTTCTCTTTTTCAGCATGGGCAAGCGAGTTGCCCATCCTACCTACTGCCTACGGAACAACGTTGGAACCACCAGAAACCGACGGGCATTTTCCGATTAGGAATGCTATCGTAAATCGTTGGCTGTCCTTAGTTTCTCTCTAATTTCTCCGTGGTTGACGTACTTGTCATGATGTCCCCTTTATAAGTAAGAACGGTATCACACTCGTCATGGCACCACGCACCAAAAGGTAGTAAACAACCCTCATTCGACTTGGGATTCTCTTGTCTGCTCTTTCGTGCTTTGTGATGAATGCGAATAGGTCACGAATGGAATGGCAATTTTCCTTTACCGCTCTTTCTTCTCCGACCTTGTAAAACGTTTGAATGGTCACTTCGGAAACTGGGGTGTTGATGACGCTGGAAAGCGAGACGAGATGTTCCTCCTTGGTTCTACGCCATCCATGAAGATATTTGTGGAGGCTGTGGTCGTAATCTGATAGAATTATCATGAACGCGACAAGTACAAACGTGACACAGAAACGAACGGCAATGCTGCCCTGACTTGCCCCGAAGCCAACAAGCCCCGTAAAGACGAACAAGGTTATCGAGAAGTTCACCTGCCTTAGTTTGTCTATGTGATTTTCTTTGCCCTCGGCTTGTCCCACCAGTAGTTTGAGCACATCTAGCACTCTAGACAGGTCCGTTCTATCTATGCTTAGCGTTATGCCTATCATGTCGCTGGTCTCCTATCAGGATTCTTACATCCTAACTACTGATTATATGGTTTCCGTATAACATCCCGAACATCTCGTCATTGTAGAAGAACTCCATACCGCTGCCGTATTCTTATAAAATACAAAGAGAGTTTGATCTGTCAAGAGTTAAAATAACAGTAGTTTGACAGGATGTGGCACCCTAAGGGATGCCGTATGGCATTGCCCCCACTATAATCAAGTCGACGGTTTATCAGAGTAACATTCTGCCGGGCCAACTATTGACTTCTCAAGATCATTATCGCGTAAAAACTGCCGAATACTGGTGCAGAGATGACATTTACCGGCGTAAAATTCCATCCTTTTGTATCCCTGCTTCTCGGCCTCGGCGAGCAAGCCGTAAGGCCCTTTGTTGAATAGCGTGCTGATTAAAGTACGGGCGGTTCGCGAACCGCCCAGACGAGG
>JBARRE010000832.1:0-1630 GCA_049644065.1 Sedimentisphaerales bacterium
GTTGCTCTCTGGGAGTCTGTCGAGCCCGCTGCCGGGTTTGAGCGTCGGCAAGCTGCGAATTCGGCAAGGGCGATTGTTGATGAGCTATATGAGGACTGCGGTCTTTACTACGAGGTAATCTCCAAGCTAAAAGATGACAATACCATTATCGAGTCAGTGCGCAGGGTGGCGATTCAGATTGCCAATGCCCGCCTGTGCGAGGACGTACGAGAACTTAGCATAAAAAGCGGGATAGTGGCGCTCTCGCCTGATCACAACGAAATGACATATCGAGAAGCGATGGAGAAGGCTAAGAAAGCCGTCAATATAGAACCCGATAGTTTTATCAGCCTTATGGCACTGGGCGCAGCTCAATATCGTATAGGTGCTTACGAAGACACCCTTGCAACATTTACACGTGTTGAGAAGGTTAGAGACGATACGAAGATTAAACCAGGCCCCGCAGTTGATGGATTCAGGGCTATGGCCCTGCGGCAACTCGGCCGTAACAAGGAGGCAAAAGCCGCCCTCCAACAGCTACGCGGCCGCCTTAAAGAAGAATGGTTCTCTGTAGACGACCCGGGCTTCGGAGACTGGGTCACGGTGTTCTTAACGCTTGTGGTCGAGGTCGAAAAGTTGTTTGCTGGTGAAGACAGCACGTTGCTCTCTATCTGGGAACTCATTGAAGAAAATAAACTCGACGAAGCCTCGGAACTTATAGAAAAGTTGCGCTTATCGAAGAACGCTGATTATGTAAACCGCATGGAAGGCGCTATTAAGTTGTTAGAAGTGTTGCATAATCTGAAATAAATGTTGATTACGAGCGAGCAGTTTGTATTTATCCGCTAAATCTCAATAAGGACTGAAGGGCTTATATTTCTTAATACCTCGGATTCTTATTGTGATTTTGTCAGCATTGCCATCATTTGAATATCCAATTTCACCAAAGAATTAATCTTGACTGCTTTTTTTCAAAATCACCGAAATTATTACTAAAGGATTCCCTGAGATTCACGATAAGTTAATTAGTGACACACTATAAACCATGAGGATATTAAGTGGCTTGCGTATAACGGCTTGATGGTAAATGCTAACCGGGGGTTCGGTAGCTGCCAAGTGGCTGAGTGTATTTTAACAATTGCAGGGGGGGACGACATCGGGGCGAGGGACATTTATAACAGCGGCAAAAAGGTTATCGGCCTTGAACTTGATATCCTCGGTGAAACTTTGAATTTTCATATAGGCATCGGCAAAGGCCGGGCGAAACTTGCCGACATTGTTCCGCTGGCTCGCACGCTTTGCGACAGGATTACTGAAGTTGTGGTCGGTAGGGCATGTGGCGAAGGAAGCTGCATCCCATGCTGCAAAGGCTGTTCAGCGTGTTGCAGCCGGTGTCTTGTGCCGCTGTCGATTCCGGAGGCCCTTCGGTTCAAGGAGGAGATTGATGCGGCGCCGGCGTATCGTCGAGAATCCATCAGGAGATCCTGCCTTGTTGCTGCACGCCATATTTTGAAACAAAAACCTCCGTGTCTTTTCGGCAGGCCTGAAAAAAATCTAAATTTTTTAGGAGGCGTCGGTCCTTTGGAGCGTGTCCCGGTAATTCCAGGGCATCCAGCGGTCGGGGTGTGAGGACAGTTCGTTGGCGTGTTTT
>JBARRE010000833.1:0-8234 GCA_049644065.1 Sedimentisphaerales bacterium
ATGTACAGCAGCTCGGTCAGGGCGACCGTATCGAGGACGTTGCTGTATTTGAGGCTGCCGTTGGCCCATTGATGGGTCGTCACGACCGAATCATGAAAGACGATCTCGTAAAGCGGTAAGCGAAACCGTGGGTCGTAGTAAAAATACTGATACTGCTCTTTCATCGGGACCTGCTTGACGAATACCTTCGGGCCATCGGGAGGATAGTACTGCCCCAGGTAGTAATCCGAGTCCCTGTCTTTCATATCCGGGTCGCCCCATCCGAACACCGGCCCGAACATTCCTTCCGCTACGTGGATCACACCCGCGGCGTACGAGCTGCCGCCCTCCGAGCCGACGACGAGCCCGAATGTATCGCGAATCCATGCGAGCCGGTCAATGCGCGCCCGAACATCGTCGGCCTGGCTCGTTCGGTGCAGAGGCGAGTAATCGTCGTAAACTTCGCCGTAAGCATCGCAATCGATAAAATAATAATTGTAAGGGACATTCTTCATATTTTCCCTAACGCGTTTTTCGACGTAAGACCTGGCGGCAATCGGGCTGAGCTTGAAACCAGTCCCTTTGAATCCGCCCCGTTTTTTGCCGTCCCTGCGAACGATCGGACCGGTCTCGAAAAGTTCCCGGTCAAATTGTGCCGTGGTCCAGGTATCGTCCGTGCCGCGAGTCGAAGGGTCGTGAATGCTGTGATACGAATCATACGTCCCGAACAAATAGCCCATCCGATTTGCCTGCTCCGCTACGGCGGGACGTTTTTCGATGCCTTCCCAGCCATCGAGACACAGCCTCATCCGGTCGAAACCGTTTTCCTTAAACCTATTCAGCATCTTGATCGAGATCCCATCGCCCCACTGTTCGGGCTGGAGTATGAACTGCTCGAACGCCGCGTGCAGAACGAGGCTGTTCATTCGACACAGCTCGGCTCTCGACAGCGCATTGCGGTCATTTTTAAGCAACTCAACGGCTTCGTCGGGCAGGGCGACATCTCGCCAGGATGCTTCGTCGTGGAAATCCTTCATTGCCAACAAACGGGACAATTCATTGGCCACCTGGCCCTTGAGATATTGGGACGGCCACTGGGCGCCGGCAATCTCGACCACTTCCAACCAGCGCTCCGGCGTCATCAGTTGTTTGATTCTTTTGCTTGGCGATGTCCCTGCAACACGTGCCTGTTCGACCAGTTTCTTGCAAAAGGGCTGCCACTTAGCGCCGGGTATATCATGTCGCGAAAACGGCGCATCGCCCCAGAGATAGACGTGAGCGGCACCGAGCAATCGCGCGGCATTAGGGACTTTCTTGATCTTTTCCTTCATGCCGACGAAACTGCCCTGCTCGAAAAGCCACTTGCGAAACTGTATGGCCGGCTCGACGGGCGATTCATTTTCACCCAGGCGGATCAGGAATCCATATTCTTTCCCGGGCGCAAGAGACGTGAATTCGTGGGTAAACCGAAAGCCAAGACCGTCACTCGTTCGTTGAAACTGTATCTCGTTGTTGTATGGATTCGTTATGATATACGTCAGCGAAAAATCGCCGCAATCCAGGCCCCAGAAAGGCATGTTGAGCCCTTCCAGCGTGTCCCATTCGCTATGGTTCACGAGGTAATCTTCCCAGCGGGAATCGTCCAGCGGGATATAACAGCCCTCCCATCGCGGCCAGATCAGCGCTTTCATATTTGCAGTTTTCTGCACAACGGGCCAGGTGAATGTGTCGGTCGTCTCAGAGGAAAACCGGACCGACAGCTCTTTCTGACTCAACTGAACGTCTACCTTAACTCCCGCCTTGTCCACCACCCATTGTGCCTGGCTGGCCTTCTTGAGCATGTCGCTGATCGAGCCGGGATTAAGTGAGCCTTTGGATAACGGGAATTTCGTGCCCCCCGCCAGTTCGGCGCTCATCTCCAATGTCCCCGGTGATATCCTGACCGACCAGTATTCGTTGCTCAGGAGAATAACATCCGGCTGAGCAGCCGGGAGCCTGCCGCCCATGGAACAGAGCGCCGGAATCAGGAGGAAATAGTATAGCCGCTTGCGTTTCGTCAAAGTCGAATCCTGAACCGGTATCTCCAACATGAAATACATCCCGGCCAAAGGGTTTATGTTTCGCTCAACTCAAATCCTGTATCAACGTGCTGATTGTTCTATAACGTCCACGAGTCCGGCGTCTATGTACTGGCCGCCGGAGGTTTGGTGGCAGTGGATGGCTATGCAGTTTGTGCCGATTTTCAAAGCCTTCTGCGCATTTTCATCCAGGGTCGCTCGGACATAGCTCGACGTGTAGCCTTCCAGTTTCGCCACAAGCTGGCCGTTGATATAGACCTCAGCGTCCTCATCGTGGTGGATTGAAAGTTGTGGCTGGCTGAGTTTGGTATCCTCCAGCTCGAACGTTCGCCGCACCCAGATGTCGGATGTTTTCCACTCTGTGCGTACAATCGTGCCGGGTGTTCCTTTGGTGCCGAAACCAGCCTGGCCTTTCTGCCAGCTTGAATCGTCGAAATCGGCCTGTTGCCAGCCGTCACCCGGTTCGCTCGTTGTATATTGCCAGCTCTGAGGCTGCTTTTGCGAGGTTGGGATAATTGTCTTGAGGGCGGGCGCCGGCAAATATAAGCGCTTGTTGGCCGCGGCAGCCTTCTTGTCGTCCATCTTAATCATCGCCCGGTCATAGGTCATCCATCCGTTGATCTCAATCTCCACGTCAGTCGTCTGCGTATAGACTGCCGCACACAGGCCGTCGCCGATCAGGGAGCGAAGATTATCGATCAGCGCCACGTATGCATCGGTCAACTCCTCATGCGTCTCATAGCTTTGATAACCCCAATTCTTTTCTTCCTGCCATGTGTGTTCTTTGACGGGCAGACCAAGTCCTCCGAACTCGCCGAGCACTGCGGCACGGTTTTCCTCAGTCGGCGGGGCAGCCGGGCCGGGATAGCTGTGAATATCGTGCACGTCACCGACCCCGCGGTCGGTCCAGCCGCTGGCATTATTCACTAGCCGGGTTGGATCGAGTTCCTTGATTAAATCGACAATCCGCAGCGTGTCCCATTGTCCCCAACCTTCGTTGTAGGGGACCCACATAATTATGCTTGGATGATTGTATAAAGTGGTTATCATCGCCTTTAGCTCTGCCTCGAACTGCCGGGCGGATTCAGGCGAACGTTCGATGTCCGGGTCGTTGCCGCCAATATACTTGTCGCCGCTGGGCATATCCTGCCAGACCATCAGCCCCAATTTATCGCACCAGTAGTAAAGCCGTGCCGGCTCAATCTTGACGTGCTTGCGAAGCATATTGCATCCCAGCTTTTTCAGGACCTCGATATCGTAGCGCAGGGCGGCATCCGACGGGGCGGCGTACAACCCATCGGGCCACCAACCCTGGTCTAACGGGCCGAACTGGAACAGCGACTCATTGTTGAGGAACAGGCGATTGATGCCTTCTTTGTCCTTTCTGACTTCGATTTTTCTCATGCCGAAGTAGCTGCTCACCGCATCGACCTTTTTTCCTTTGTCGTCCTTGAGTGTTACCTTCAGGTCGTACAGAAACGGTGAATCAGGCGACCAGAGCTTTGGCTTTTTGATAGTTAAGACAATTTCCTCACCGGCGTTGCCTTTGTTATTGGCTTTTGTGAACCACCCATCCTTGGCCTCGACTTCCACGCTGTAACCGGCCGGTTCGGGACATGCGGCAGTGACGCGTACCGACTTGCTGTCTATATCAGGAATTATCTTGATAGACTTGATATATGCTTCGGGTACCGGTTCCAGCCAGGTGGTCTGCCAGATTCCCGTCACCGCGGTGTACCAGATTCCTCGTGGCTTGCTGACCTGCTTGCCCCGTGGCTGGGTGCCGGTGTTAGTCGGGTCCCATACACTCACGACAATTTCCTGCTCTCCGGTTTTCTTCAGCGAATTGGTGATATTGAAAGAGAAGGGGTCGTAGCCGCCTTGGTGCGTTCCGACCTGCGTGCCATTGACCCACACCGTTGTATCGAAGTCCACTGCTCCGAAGTGCAGCAGCACGCATCGACCCTTCCACGTCCGAGGGATGCGAAATGTCCGCCGATACCACAGACGACTCTCCTCGCCGACAGGCTTCATCACGCCCGACAAAGCCGACTCGATCGGAAACGGCACAAGAATCTGTCCATCGAACGCATCCGGCTGCTGTTGGCTCTTGTGTACTATGGCGTAATCCCACAGCCCATTGAGGTTCTGCCAGCTCTTGCGAACCATCTGCGGCCGCGGATATTCACGGTGGGCGTTTTTCGGTGAGACCCGCCTGGCCCATCGTGTCATCAGCGGGCCTTTGGCCGGCTGCCATTTTGCGTGTATGGATGAGCAGAGCAATAATACCGTACACAGCGAGAGCGAGAACCACTTAATGTTTTGTAAAGACCGTTTTTCTACGCGATTTGACTCCATTTCTTACATTTCCTTTCTTGAATATCTGTGTAGGGGCTGGCCCGCGTGCCTGCCCTGGGGCGCAATACAGAATCTCAGTCAACAACTTCCACCTGCGAAAGACCCGAGTACAGCATGTTATAGACCAATATCGCATTGCCGTTGTGCATGCGAATACACCCTTGTGAGTCTGCCGTGCCGATTTGTTCCGGGTCCTTTGTGCCGTGGATGGCAAAGCCCGTTCTGTTTTTGGCGGCTCCCGATAGGCCTTCCAGCCCGATCCACCTCGAACCTAAAGGATAATCCGGGTCTTCAGGATGATATGTTTTGCCGTCGATGGGATTCGTCCACGGCGGCTTTACCAGCTTGCCGTCTGATTTAACGCGCCAGAGCCCGGTCGGTGTTTCCATGCCGGGCTTGCCAAGGCCAACGCGAAAACTCCGAATGAACGTATTCTGAAGATAGAGATCCATCGTAAAGGCGGAACGATAAACCTTCGTGTGGAATGGGCCTTTAACGACTTTTATCGCCACTCCCGCCTGCAGCGCTTCGGGACGACTAATGTTGTTAATCGTCATAAGAATCTCATACGGCACCTTGTATTTATCGCCGATAGTTGAAAGTCGATCGCCCGACCCGACCTGATAACTCTCGCAAAGCGGATCATCAGGCAAGACTGTTCTGCTGAACAACCATTGATTGGACAGCTTGGTAAGCTGGTCCTTCACGGAGGAACGCTGCTGGGGACTCATTGGCATTCGCAGAGCCTGGTTCAACCTGTCACGTGCTTCTATAATCTTGACGGGCTGTTCGCTAATGAGTGCCGCAGCTTCGGTGATTAGTGCGGTGGCCTCAGGATTAGGCTCGACGGTTGGTCCGGGTGCCGGTTCCGGGGCAATTACCGGCAATTCCGGTTCTGTCTGCACCTCCGCCGGCGGCACAAACGCAGTAAATTCGTTCTCCTCGGGTTCTTCGGTAACCTCTGGTTCATAAGGCGTCCTGTATTCATCGGGCGAAATGGTATCGGTATTCGTATCGCCTGTGGGGGTCATATCAATAGTGTCGGCCTCATTCTTGCCGAAAGGGCCGTAATAAAAAGCAATTGCCACACAAATAACGAGCACGGCCAGTAGAATCGTATAAGTCCGGTTTCGGGTTCTTCGCCCGGCTCGCGGGCCAAAAGGATGACGGGCCATTTTAATCTCCTTTATGGTTGTCTAAATACAATATTTCTTCGTCGGTTACTAAAATTTCCACCGGCTCATCATGCTCTGTGACCGGTATTGAGTCGAGAAGCTGCTCTGCGAAAGCGAATCCGCATCTGGCAGCTTTTAGTTCGGCGTTAGCGAAAAACCTGTCGTAGTAGGAACCGCCCCGGCCGAGCCGGTTGCCTTTTTTGTCGAATCCTAAAGCCGGTGTAACAACCAGATCGATCTCTCCGAACGGGATCGGCAAACCCGATATCGGATTCCGCAGACCGGAGGCGCCGGTCGAAAAACCTGTTTCCAGCGAGTTTATCCGGACCGGTATCATATGCCTTTGCTGCCAGGAAATCTTCGGCACCGCAACGGCTTTTCCGAGCTGCCAGGCGTGAAGTATGGCCTCGGAAGTGTCCACTTCGTGCGGAAGAGACAGGAACATCATTATCGTTGATGCACCTTGAAATTCTGCTGTCGAGACCAAATTCCGACATGCTTTTCGGCTTCTTTCATTCCTCTGCTCCGAGGGTATAGCGAGCAGGCAATCCATTAACTTACGGCGTAACTCAGCCTTATCCATATCACCTATCCTTATCTACTTCACTGTTTTCGACAGGTTTACTATTCGACAGGTTTACTATTTTGTATCAATGTTTGAAGCTTTTGTAAATACTGCTTCACATTTTTTTCATAACCGCGCTCTTTCGGCATGTAATAATCCTTCTTCATTGCTGCCGGAAGATATTCCTGCGGCACGAAGCCATCCTCACTATTGTGCGGGTACTTGTAATCAGCTCCAAAACCGGCTTTTTTCGCAGCCGGATAATGACTGTCTTTCAAATGTACCGGCACGCGTTGGGTCGGCTGCTGTTTTACGTCGGCCATCGCTTGCCAAATAGCAGTAGCCACAGCATTTGACTTCGGCGCACAGGCGATATATATCGCTGCCTGCGCCAGCGCCAATTGGGCTTCCGGCAGACCCACAAACTCGGATATCTGAACGGCTGCGGCAGCTAAAACTGTCGCCATCGGATCGGCGTTTCCAACGTCTTCAGCCGCGCAAACAACTATCCTGCGGGCAATAAAACGCGTATCCTCACCGCCCGCTAACATCCGGGCGAGCCAATAAACAGTGGCATCGGGATCAGAACCGCGCATGCTCTTCTGCAGGGCGCTTGCCAAATCATAGTGTGTATCGCCCGTGCCGTCATAGTCAATCGTTTTCTGTTGTATCGACTCCTTCGCAACGTCGAGATTAAATTTTATTTTTTTCCGCGTGGTTTCCACACATCCTTCATCGTGTTTGGTCCGGCCCCCGTGCCTTCGGGCGGCCTGTGATAGCACGCCCACCTCAAGGGCTGTCAGGGCCTTTCTGGCATCACCGTCGCAGATTCCTGCAAGAAATTTCAATGCCTTATCTTCCGCCTCGATATCGAATTTGCCGAGTCCCCGTTCAGCGTCGTCGATTGCGTCCTTGAGTAATTGCAAAACATCCTCCTGGCCGAGCGGCTCGAAACGAAAGACCGTGCTGCGGGATATCAACGGCGAATTGACCGAAAAAAACGGATTTTCAGTAGTGGCACCAATCAGAATCAAAACTCCGGATTCGACATCATCCAGCAGGACATCCTGCTGAGCACGGTTGAAGCGATGAATCTCGTCGATGAAAAGCACGGTTCTCGCTCCGCCGGCTGCGAGCCTGTCACGGGCCAGCCCGATTATCTGGCGGATATCCTTGACGCTGGCCGCCGGGGCGCTGAGATAGTAAAATTTGGCTTTCGTGTAATT
The DNA here is from genome assembly GCA_049644065.1 of Sedimentisphaerales bacterium. Lineage (GTDB taxonomy): Bacteria > Planctomycetota > Phycisphaerae > Sedimentisphaerales > Anaerobacaceae > JAFGPJ01. Next base: position 7,382 of record JBARRE010000833.1, read on the forward strand.
TGCAATCACTGCCGCCAGCGAAGTCTTACCAACACCGGGTGGGCCGTAAAATATCAGGCTGCTGAGCCTGTCGGCTTCGAGCATCCTTGTCAGCAGTTTATCGGGCCCAAGAAAGTGTCTTTGTCCGATAAACTCACCGAGCTTTCTTGGTCGCATCCGGGCCGCGAGCGGCGCCGCCGAAGTTATATTGGCCTTTTCCGCCCCGCTAAAGAGAGTATTATTGGCATTATCTTGATCCATCCGGGATATTATATGCCGATTATGCTGAACTGTCGAAGGTTAATTTGCGATGATCGATTCCGACTGTATAGGCCGTTTTTGCCGCTTATCAATACTGATAACGCGAAAAAAAATAAAAAAAATTCAATTTTTTCGTTTGATTTGTACGAAAGGTATATATATACTCCAACTTTCGGCGGTCAAAGAAAGGCGGTAAATGGGGTTAATATATACGTTGCGAAGTAGAAGTAGTGGAGTAGTCAGGTAGTGTTTGGTGTAATGTATTAATTCGAGATTGTGATAGTGACAATGGAAAACAATATTTATCGAAAGGAAAGGATTATGGAAAAGAAAATGTTGTGGTTAGGCCTAATGCTTATGGTAGTTGGCTTGTGCAGTTCAGGTGCTCTCGCTTCGACCTTGGGGCCCCCGGCGGCTGGTTTGGATGCGGGACAGTTTAGTATCGGTCTTGAAGCCTCCTCTTCCAATACGGCTGTCCTAGGAAGAGAGACTTGGGTTTACCGAGAGTCGTATGATCGTTACGTGAACGGAGTAAAAGCAGTACCCCCGAGTGGAGAATGGGATGACAGTGGCAAGTATGCGGTTCGGGACCAGATAAAAAGCGAGCAGATTT
>JBARRE010000834.1:0-5526 GCA_049644065.1 Sedimentisphaerales bacterium
GGACAATCCCCTCTGCATATTCGGCTGCCGAAGGCACTGTGCCGGATTCATAGTCGGCACCGTAGCCTCCGCCCAAATCGAGAGCTTCGATTTCGTGGCCCTGACTGCGTAGCCGGTCGATAAGCGGCAGAATTTTCCCCACGGCCTCAACGTACGGGTCAATTTTCTTGCCGCCGGTGCCCAGATGCACGTGCACCGCGCAAAGATTCACTGCCGGATTGTCGCCGTAATCGGCAAAAACTTTCACGGCCCTTTCGATATCGACGCCGAATTTTGTTTCTTTCTTACCCGTGGTCAGAAAAGCGTGAGTTTTATAATCGACGTCGGGGTTGACACGCAAGGCGACTTTCGGCCGCTTGCCTTGTTGTTTGGCCAGTCGAATCAGGTTTTCCAGCTCCGCTTCCGATTCGATGTTGAAATAGCCGATACCGGCGTTTAATGCCTCGATCATCTCGGTATCGGTTTTGCCGACCCCGGCAAAGACCGTTTGTGACGGATCGCCGCCGGCCTGTAATACACGGTACAACTCTCCGCCGCTTACAATATCGAATCCGCTGCCCGCCTCGGCCATAAACTTGAGGATATTGATATTGCCGCAGGCCTTGACGGAATAGCAAATAGTCGTATCGAGCAGGCTGTAAGATTGCTGAATTTTTAGCAGATGGTCCTTGAAAGTCGCTTTGCTGTAGATGTAAACCGGTGTGCCAACCTCGCCGGCGATCTTTTCAACGCTCACGTCTTCAGCGAATAATGCACCGTTCTTGTAATTAAAATAATCCATATTGTTACTCTCTTTGTGAATCAACCTTATAAATCACATACGTCTGTATTGTTATCGATAAATAGTATAGGGATTCCGGCGTCGATTGCAATAGGGCGTTTGGTCCTGGAGCGCCAGGATGGGGGCACGATTTGATATACAAAAAAAATGGAAGGTTCCACTTCTTCGGTAGAGCCTTCCATTTTCCACGTAACCGGCCTTGGCCGGCAGCCCGCCAACATCCAAAAGGACAAGCGGGCTTGTGACTAATTTGCTAAGCTATTTTTTCTTTTTCTTCTTGGCTTTCTTCTTAGCTTTCTTCTTTGTTGCTTTCTTCTTTGTTGCTTTCTTCTTTGCTACTTTCTTCTTCGCTTTTTTCTTAGCCATTACTTTGTCACCTCCTTTTGGTTGACTAAAATCCTTTTATATTTTGGCTAATATCACAATACTGATTAACAATAAAAAACTTTAACGAAAAATAACACAAAAAAATAAAATATTTTTACATATTTTTTATCGTCTAAAAGTTTAAGAATACTTGACTAAATTTTTTGCCATCAATGTTTTACATAACCTCATATATTTTCTACTATACACTTTATTGATTAAAAGTAAATTTACACTTTAAAAGTTTTATCTTTTCTTGCACTATTTCCTGATTGAATTTTTGTAATTTCCTCTATAATATTTTTAACAATAACAGACAGTTCGGTTGTTAATTATTTATGGCGAAAAGAAAAATAGCTTTGTTCGGCGGCACGTTCGATCCGATTCATCTTGGTCATACGACTGTCGCTGCCGATGCAGCCGAGCATATCGGCGCAGAGAAAATCGTTTTCGTTCCTGCAAAGCGCTCTCCGCTGAAAAGTTTCTTACCCAGGGCAAACGATAACGATCGATTGAAAATGATCTCTCTTGCAATCGCCGGCGAAAAGAATTTCCAGGTCAGTGATTACGAATTGAAAAGACCGGCGCCGAGCTACACACTTGCAACGATACGAAAGTTTCAGGCCGACTACGGCAGCGAGACTTCGATTCATTGGCTCGTCGGCGCCGACGGTGTCGATGATTTGGCTTATTGGTACAAGATTACCGAGCTGATCGATGCCTGCAATTTGACTACGATGTACAGAGCCGGCTGTGAGCCTCCGGACTTCGCCAAATTCGAGGAAATCTGGGGCCGCGAACGCATCGAAAAACTTCAGCGGAATATTATCCAAACGCCTCTGGTGGATATAAGCAGCACGGAAATACGCGATAGAATAGCGTTAAACGGCGATATTACCAAAATGCTGCATTCAGCCGTCGCCGACTATATTCGCAAAAACAGCCTTTACCAATCGAAAGATACGGCAGGCGACGGATAGCAGATTTTGTTGCTATTCAGCGCTTTTCTCGACCGATTTTACGAGCCAGTCGCACCAGTCAGCCATGCCGTCCCCTCTCCTGGCCGAGATCGGAAATATTTCAATCCCCTTATTGAGCCTGCGGGCATCGGCTTTGGCTCGTTCGATATCGAAATCAACCTGCCCTCCATCCAGCAGGTCAATTTTATTTATTAACAGTGCCTTTGATTTGGCAAAAATGGCGGGGTACTTGGCCGGCTTATCGTCTCCCTCCGGAACCGAAAGCACAACTATTTTAGCGCTCTCACCCAGATCGAAAGCCGATGGACAAACGAGATTGCCAACGTTCTCGATCAAGATCAAATCCAAATCGTCGACGGGCAATTGTTTCAAGGCGTCGCTTATCTGGGTCGCCGACAAATGGCATGACCCTTCGGTGTTTATCTGGACAACGGGCGCTTCGGTTGCCCTGATTCTCTCGGCGTCGATGTCGGTTTGGATATCGCCCTCGATCACGCCGATTTTAATTTTGCCTTTCAACTCGTTTATCGTTCTTGCCAGAATTGTGGTCTTGCCGGAGCCGGGAGACGAAATAATATTCAGGCAAAGTTTTTTTTTCTTAGTGAAAAAAAGTAAATTTTCGAGAGCATATTTTTCATTCTCACCCAGAATTTTTTTTCCGATATCAATTTTTTTCATGACGTGACTCCGTTTGAAATTCTATTTCTTCCAATATCAAAGGCGCATCGGGCAGCAATTCGAAATCGTCGCCGCCGCACTTCGGACACTCCGGAAGTGACAGTTCGACATCAAAGTTTGCCTCGCAATCCTTACATCGCGCCCGGATCGGCTTGTGCTCCACCTGAAGTTTCACACCTTCGCACGGCGTATCTTTGGCAATCACATCGAAGGCAAAACGAAGCACTTCATCGTTGACAGGGTTGAGCATTCCACAACTGATTTTTGCCGCAACGGGTTTAGCATTATTTTTCTCGGCTTGTTCGGCTATGATTGCCATCAGGCTCTGGGCCACCATCGTTTCGTGCATCAGCATATCCTCGGCAACTCGCGCCCGTACGGCATTTGAACGATTCTTTTACCGCCGATCCGCGTTTCAATTTCCACGAGGGGCACATCAAGAGTCCCTACAATCTCGCCGATGATATTTGCCTCTTTACCCAGCTTATTATTTCTGCAGATACTCAAACATTCGTCGGCGGATTCCGGCGAGACAATCGCTACGAATTTGCCTTCATTTGCGATTGTCAGCACATCGAAGCCAAGCATGTCGGCCGCGGCCTGCACCGCCGGCCTGACCGGTATATCAGTTTCGCGAATTTCGACGCTCAGAGCGGTACTTCTTGCGATTTCGTTGAGCGTCGCAGCCAATCCGCCGCGTGTCGGGTCCCGCATGAACTTTATGCCGCCCGTGTTCTCCAGCAGCTCACGGATCAATCCTGCCAAAGACGCACAGTCGCTTTTCAACTGCGATTGAAATTTCATCTCTTCCCGCTGCGAAATAATGGTCATGCCATGGTCGCCGATCGTGCCGTTGATCATGATTCTGTCCCCGACGGCAATCTTTTCGAAGCCCAGATCCACGCCGGCCAGTCTGACCCCGATTCCCGCCGTATTGATGAAAATCCTGTCCGCGGCGCCGGATTCAACGGTTTTGGTGTCGCCGGTAACGATATCGACGCCGACCTGGCGGGCAGTCTCACCTACACTCGCCACAATTTTGTCCAGCAACTCGATTTCAAAACCATCCTCGATTATCAAAGATAATGCCAAAGCAACAGGCCTTGAACCGGCAACAGCCAGATCATTGACAGTCCCGCATACGGCGAGTTTCCCGATATCTCCACCATTGAAGAACAACGGCTTGACAACGTAGCTGTCCGTTGTGAAACACAGCGAGCTCGAATCCAGGTTGAGTTTTGCCGAATCGCCCAATTCAGCCAGGGCGTCATTTTTGAGACCTGGCAGGATATGTTGGTGGATCAAATCGTCCATCAGTTGTCCGCCGCCGCCATGGGCGAGTAAGATTCTGTCGTTTCCGGATTTTTTCATCGTTAGCGTTTTTTTTCCCGGCCATATTTATACCACGCCGCACAGGCACCTTCTGAACTTACCATGCAGGGTCCCACCGGCTCTTGCGGCGTGCAGTCCCGGCCGAACAATCCGCATTCCGTCGGCTCTATCAATCCGCACAAAACCTCGCCGCAGCGACAGCCTTTTATTTCTTCGCTTGGTTCTTCGCTCAGGCCAAATCGCCTGAAGGCGTCGAACTGGCCGTACTTGTCTTTTAATTTAAGCATGCTTTTTTGTATCTTCCCCAGCCCCCGCCAGTAACCGTCCACCGGCTCGAAGCACTCATCAACGATCTGCTGTGCAGCAATATTACCTTTTTCCGTAACGACCGCAGAATACATTGATTTTAACTCAGCTTTGCCAACTGAAAGCTGCCGGCAGATTTCGCAGAGTCCTTCGATAATCTGCACCGGCTCAAAGCCAGCCACCACACACGGCCGGCTGAAGTCTTCCACGATCTCGGCAAAAGCTCCGTAACCGATTATCGCGCTGACATGCCCCGGGCAGAGGAAGGCATCTATATTATGATTTTTCTCCGAGAGCAACGCTCGCATCGCAGGGACCACCAGTTTGTGCCCGCTGAGAATACAGAAATTATCGATTGCCCCGGCGGCTGCCTCTCTCACAACGACAGCCGTGGCCGGCGCCGTAGTTTCAAAACCGACCGCAACGAAGACGATGATTTTTTCCGGATTGTCCACAGCTAATTGCAGTGCATCTTCGCTGCTGAGAACAATCTTGATGTTGGCTTTTGCCTGCTTTGTTTCGAGGGAGCCGTCTTTGCCGGGAACGCGAATCATATCACCATAGGTGGCGATTATGCAGTCATCGCGGTCGGTCAATTGCAGAACAGCATCGATATAGCCCTGGTCGGTCACACAAACCGGGCAGCCCGGACCGGATAAAAGTTTGAGGTTATTTGGTAAAATAGATCTTATGCCGTTGCGGAAAATAGAGACCGTGTGAGTGCCGCAAACCTCCATAATATTGATTTGTCGCCCTAAAGTTTCGCAGGCGGCGTCAATATCACGTTGAGCTTTGTTAATTCTATCGAGCATAATTCTCGTATTTTGCTTAAAAAGCTCTCTTACTCTGAAGCCTTATTCTGAGTTTCCTGGATTTCGTTAATTTCCGCAATTAGCTGCCATGTCTTTTTAGCCTCTTCTTCATCGACAAGCGAAATCGCAAAGCCGGCATGAACCAACACTAAATCGCCTAATTTGGCCTCCGGCAACAGCGTAGTCTTGGCCTTATATCGGTTTCCCATCGCATCAACAACCGCCTTGTCGGCCTCTAATTCCACTATTCTTGCCGGTATCGCCAAACACA
>JBARRE010000835.1:0-7222 GCA_049644065.1 Sedimentisphaerales bacterium
CCGACTTCGGCGGCACATGGGAAATCCTCGGCAAACACCTGCGGAACGCCTACAGCCAGTACGATGAGGGCCAGAAAAAGCTCGACCGCTTCGGAATGCAGCTCGATCAAATCCAGGAAAAAACGGAAGAACAGGAGTAAAACTCCCGATTTATCTGGGATCCAAATCTTGAAATATTAAAATTCTATAAGGATGCTTGTTATGTCAGAAAATTACGATTGCATTATAGTTGGTGCCGGGCCGGCGGGGCTGGCGGCTGCTCTTTATACTTCCCGCGACAGGCTCAAAACCTTGGTTCTTGAGAAGTTTATGCCGGGCGGACAGATCAACAATACCGACAGAATAGAAAACTATCCCGGCATCGAGCGTATCGACGGGCCGGGCCTTATCGAACAGATGCAGAAGCAGGCCCAGACTTTCGGCGCCGAGATAAAGACCGGCGGCGAGGTAACCAGCCTCGAAAAACTCAAAGACGGCAAAATCGCCGTCCATTGCGACAAGGATAAATACACCGCGAGGACCGTCATTTTAACGCCGGGCAGCGACTATCGCAAACTCGGCGTCCCCGGCGAAGACGAGTTTCGCGGTTCGGGCGTCAGCTATTGCGGGACCTGCGATGCGCCTTTCTTCAAGGGAAAGCACGTTGTCGCCGTCGGGGGAGGAAATACCGCAGTCGAAGAAACGCTGCACCTGGCAAAATTCGCCGCTAAGGTCACGATGATACACCGCAGGGACGAATTCCGAGCTGCGAAGATTCTTGTTGAGGAGCTGCTGGAAAAAGCCAACGAACCGAACTCGAATCTGATTATCAAGTACAGCACCATCGCCACCGCCATCCAAGGCAAGGGCAAAGTCCAATCGGTCAGGCTGAAAAATGTCAAGAGCAACAAAGAAGAAGATTATGCCTGCGACGGCGTGTTCGTATTCGTTGGCATGGAGCCGAACACCGGATTTCTCAAAGGTTTCGTGGAGCTGACCGACAAAGAGTTCATCAAGTGCGACTGTGCTTATCTTCGCACGAACGTACCCGGCGTGTTCGTGGCAGGCGATTGCAGAATCGGAGCGGCCATGCAGCTTGCCACGGCCGTAGGCGACGGCGTCGTCGCTGCTATGATGCTCAAGCAGTACTTCCGGGACCCGAACTGGTGGAACGAACCGGTCACCGATATACTTCAACCGGGCGGATGGTAAAATCCAAAAAGAAGACCCGGAAATTCGTACAACAATTTTTCGGTTTTCAGCTTCCTGGTTGACGAGGTCGATTAAACCGGATATTATGACGGCCGGATAACCCGGCATTACGGCCGGGCAGGAATTCGCTGCGAAATCTTGGTTGAAAGGATACAGTAATGGCTGGTAGTGTAATTGAGCTGACCGATGCTACTTTTGATAAGACTGTTCACAATTCCGATGTTCCAGTACTCGTTGATTTCTGGGCGCCCTGGTGCGGGCCCTGCAAGATGATAGCTCCTATCATCAAGGAAATTGCCGACGAATACGCGGATAAGGCTAAAATCTGCAAGCTTGATACCGATGAAGCTCGTGATAGCGCTATGGAATTCGGTATAAGTGCGATACCAACGATTATCCTGTTTAAGGATGGGCAGGTTCAGAAAAAATGGGTGGGTTTGACCAGTAAAAAGGACCTCGCCGAAGCAATCGACGAGTTACTTTGAAAGGGTAGATTATCACGAAGATATATATGCCACCAACGTCCGCAGTATCTTCCTGGTAACAAGGGCCGCCCTGCCGTACCTTAAGCAAAGCAAAGGCAACATTGTCAATATCGGCTCGGTTGCCGGCCACAACGGCGGGGCCGACGGCTCCGGCATGTACTCCGGTGCAAAAGCTGCCGTCGCCACCGAGACGATATCCATGGCGAAAGAATTTGCCAAATATGGAATTCGAGTCAACAGCGTCCTGCCCGGCTTTATTGAAACGCGTTTCCACGAGCGGTTCAGTACGGCCCAGCGAAGAAAAGAGGTGGCCGACCAAACTCTGTTAGGCAGGAACGGCACCGCTGAGGACGTCGCAAAAGCGATAATGTTTTTGGCAAGCGATGAGGCAAGCTTTATCACGGGTGAATATATCGCCGTCAACGGCGGCTTGTATATGAGAGCGTAGAACACAAGAGAAACTCTCGATGCGACTTTCTGCAAGGGCGCAGAAACAATAGCAATAATCTTGTATTCTTGTAGATTCGTATGTTTTAGAGGATTCTGACCACAATTGAAGGAGAAAAAAAGATGCGAAGTTCAAAGTGTGTATTATTTGGAGTGCTCGGTACGATTTCCGTACTTATTGTATTGCTGCCCGCAGCCTATGGGCAGACTGAGCCGGTATCCGGCAATACTTCTATAGAAGCTCCCGACTGGGAGAATCCGCAGGTCATCGGCCGGAACAAAGAGCCTGGACATTGCACATTAGTGCCCTACCCGGACACCAGGACAGCACTTCAATGCGAGCGTCAAGACTCGGAATTCTACAAGTCGCTCAACGGCAAGTGGAAATTCAACTGGGTAAACAAGCCTTCCGATCGGCCGGTTGATTTCTATAAGCCCCGCTATGACGTGAGTAAATGGGACGAGATTCCCGTCCCTTCCAACTGGCAAATGCACGGTTATGGCCGGCCGATATATCTCAATATGAGGTACCCCTTCCCAGTGAATCCGCCATATATCCCTCACGACTATAATCCGGTCGGCTCCTATCGAACAGAGTTCAGGATTCCCGGGGAGTGGAAGGACCGCCAGGTTTTTCTCCACTTCGACGGCATCAAAAGCGCCTCGTACATCTGGGTCAACGGCCAAAAAGTCGGATACAGCCAGGACAGCATGTTGCCCGCCGAATTTAACGTCACCAAATACCTCAAGCCCGGCAAGAATACCCTCGCCGTCGAAGTCTATCGCTGGTCCGACAGCAGCTACCTCGAAGACCAGGACATGTGGCGGCTCAGCGGCATTTATCGAAACGTTTACCTGTTCTCGACGCCGCAGGTCCATATCCGCGACTTTGCCGTTCGCACCGACCTCGACGATAGTTACACCGATGCGACCCTCATGGTCCGGCCAAGAATCACCAATTATACCAACCAGGACATCAAGGGATGGAATGTTGAAGCCCAGCTTTACGACGCCGAAAAAGAGCCGGTCCTGCCCGAAGCTCTGTCCAGAAGTGCCTCTTCCATCGTCCGCGAGAGATACCCGCAAAGAGGAAACGTGCCGTTCGGCCTGCTCCAGACGACAATCAAGAATCCCCGCAAGTGGTCCGACGAAAATCCCTATCTATATACACTCGTACTGACACTCAAGGATTCCGCTGGGAAGACCGTAGAGATCGAAAGCTGCCGGGTCGGCTTCCGTGAGGTCGAAATCAAGGACGGACAGCTCTTTGTGAACGGCAAATCCATCAAGCTCTTCGGCGTCAACCGGCACGAGCACGACCCCGACCACGGCCGGGCCATCCCCGTCAGTCGGATGATTCAGGATATCAAGCTGCTCAAAACTCACAACCTTAATGCCGTCCGCACATCTCATTATCCCGACGACCCCACATGGTACGATCTGTGCGACGAATATGGCATCTATCTGATTGACGAAGTCAACCTCGAAACGCACGGTGTGGGCGGCTACTTCTCGAACGTCCCGGCATGGAACACAGCATTTATGGAACGCGCGATCCGGCTGGTCGAGAGGGACAAGAACCACCCATCCGTAATAATCTGGTCGCTGGGCAATGAGAGCGGCTGCGGACCTAACCATTCAGCAATGGCCGAATGGATGCATTACTACGATCCGACCCGCCCGGTGCATTACGAAGGGGCCGCGGCCAGACCCCACGACCCTGACTACGTCGATATGATCAGCCGCATGTACTCACGGATTCCCGAAATCATCCGCCTCGCTACCGACCCGGATGACAACCGCCCCATGGTCCTTTGCGAGTACGCCCACGCTATGGGCAACTCCGTCGGCAACCTGAAGGAATACTGGGACGCTATCCGCTCGCACAAACGTCTCATCGGCGGATTTATCTGGGACTGGGCCGATCAGGGCCTGCGCAAAACCGACGAGAACGGCAGGGAATTCTGGGCCTACGGCGGCGATTACGGTGACAATCCCAACGACGGCAATTTCTGCTGCAACGGCCTGGTTCAGCCTGACCGCAGACCCAATCCATCTCTCTATGAGGTCAAGAAGGTTTACCAGCGTATCAGCGTTACACCTGTCGAGCTTCCGGCCGGCAGTGTTCGCATTCGCAACGAATACGATTTTACTGATCTCAGCTTCGTCAACATCTTATGGGAATTGACAGAAGACGGAAACACAATCCAGAAAGGTAAGTTGCCAAAACTATCCCTGGCTCCCGGCGAGGACAAACAAATCAACATCCCGTTCGAAAAGCCGAACCTGAAGCCCGGCGCCGAATACTTGCTGAAGATCATTTTTGCTCTGGCTGATGATGCTCCCTGGGCCGCGCGAGGGCATGTGGCAGCGTGGGAGCAATTCGAGATTCCGTTTGATACTCCACAAGCACCATCGGCTGATATTGCTGCTATGCCATCGTTAAAGCTACAAGAATCGGACAAAGCTCTGAGGATTACGGGCAAGGATTTTGAACTCGTCATCGGCAAATCAAGCGGAGCGATCGAATCGCTCAAGTTCGACGGCAAAGAATTAATCTCCGAGCCGCTGATTCCCAATTTCTGGCGGGCGCCTATAGATAACGACAATGGCAACAATATGCCTAAGCGTCTGGGAATATGGCGCCGGGCCGGCCAGGACAGAAAGGTCGGTAAGGTGACATCGGAACAAATCTCGCCGCAGGTTATACGTGTCACTGCCCAAGCCGCGATTCCCGTTGGAGACAACTGGAAATATACATCCACTTATACCGTCTTCGGCAGCGGCGATATAATCGTCGCCGGCAGTATCGAACCGGGTGCCGAGCTTTCACGCAATCTGCCGCGATTCGGAATGCAGATGGCGATACCCGGCGAGTTCAGCACGATGAGCTGGTTTGGCCGTGGTCCGAATGAGAGCTATTGGGACCGCAAGACCGGTTCGGCCGTAGGTCTTTATTCCGGGCCGGTCGAAGAGCAATTCCACCCATATGTTCGCCCGCAGGAGACCGGAAACAAAACAGATGTCCGCTGGGTGGCGTTGACCAACAAGGAAGGTGCCGGTTTGCTGGCTGTCGGCATGCCGCTGCTCAGCGCGAGCGCCTGGCCGTTCACAATGGATGATCTGGAAAAGGCCACGCACATAAACGAGCTGCCGCGACGAAAAACCATAACCGTCAACCTCGACTACAAGCAGATGGGCGTTGGCGGCGACGATAGCTGGGGTGCCAGAACGCACCCGGAATATACACTTCCGGCGAAAGCTTACAGCTACAAGTTCCGGCTGCGGCCGTACACGCCGGATATGGGCGATATAAATTCCGTCGCCCGCATGACCGTGGATGTACCGTAGGGGCGGTTCGTGAACCGCCCTCACTCAAGGAGGTAACCGAAATTGAAGGACCAACTTATCAGATCAATAGTGACAATAGCGGCGGCTATTGCGATAGCAATGTGTCCCGGCTGCGGGGAAGCAACGGATTCAAAAGTCGCCACGACCGCAGCGCTCGGCAAAGAAGCTGACACAATCTCCCTGGCGGGCCAATGGTCTTTCAGACTCGATCCGAAGGACGCCGGGCAGCAGGAAAAGTGGTACGCCGGCAAACTGGCCGAGAGCATCGAACTGCCCGGTTCGACCGCCGAGAACGGCTACGGCGACGATCTTTCCATCGACACGAAGTGGACCGGCCGGATTGTCGACAAGTCATGGTTCACCGAGGATAAATACGAGAAGTACAGGCAGGCCGGGTCAATTAAGATTCCATTCTGGCTGACTCCGGTTAAACATTACGTCGGGCCCGCCTGGTACCAGAAACGGATCGATGTCCCCGAGAGCTGGAGCGGCAAACGAATCGTACTGCTGCTGGAACGCTGTCACTGGGAGACAAAGGTCTGGGTGGACGGGACCGCCGCCGGCATGCAGGACAGCCTGTGCACACCGCAGTTCCACGACCTGACCGATTTAATGACGCCGGGCAGGCATACTTTGACCGTTCGCGTGGACAACTCGGTTAAGTATAACGTCGGGGTCAACGCACACTCGGTCAGCGATCACACGCAATCGAACTGGAACGGCGTGACCGGGCGAATGGAACTGCTCGCGACCGACAGAATATGGGTCAGCGAAGTTCAGGTCTATCCGGACATCCGGAACAAATCGGCCAGGCTGCTCGTGACAATCGGCAACGCAGCGAATAAACAAGTCGGCGGAACGCTCACAATAGCGGCAAAAAGCTGGAACACCGGGCAAAGTCACACCCCGGCACAAAAGAGCGCCGAATTCACGGCGTCAAAATCTGAAACCGTTGTGGAAGTCGATTATCCGATGGGTGGCGACGTGCTGCTGTGGGATGAATTCTCCCCGGCGATGTACAGGCTGAAAGTTTCACTTACGGCCGCCGCGGACGATAAGAAGTTCAGCAACGAAAAGACCGTTACGTTCGGCATGCGCGAGATCGGAACGAAAGGAACGCAATTTACAATTAACGACCGCCTTACTTTTCTGCGCGGGACGCTGGAGTGCTGCATTTTCCCGCTGACCGGATATCCACCGACGGACGTCGAAGAATGGCTGCGAATCCTGCGGACCGCCAAAGCCCACGGCCTCAATCACATGCGCTTCCATTCCTGGTGCCCGCCGGAAGCCGCGTTCGAGGCCGCCGACCGCCTGGGAGTTATGTTCCACGTCGAATGTCCGGCATGGGCGACGATAGGCAACGGCAAGCCCATCGATAAATTCATTTACGCCGAGGGCGACCGGATTCTAAAGGCATACGGCAATCATCCTTCGTTCTGCATGCTCGCCTACGGCAACGAACCGGGCGGGGCCAATCAAAAAAGATTTCTCGGAGCTCTGGTCAACTACTGGAAGGCCAGAGATCCTCGCAGGCTTTACACAAGCGCCGCCGGCTGGCCCATCATCCCCGAGAACCAGTTCCACAGCACACCAGGTCCCCGGGGCCACCAGTGGGGCACCGGTCTGAGCAGCCGCTTCAACGCCAAACCGCCGGAGACGGCGACGGACTACAGCAGCTTCGTTAAAGAATACGACGTCCCCATCGTAAGCCATGAAATCGGCCAGTGGTGTGTCTATCCGAACTT
>JBARRE010000836.1:0-10602 GCA_049644065.1 Sedimentisphaerales bacterium
GTGTTTGTTCGTTGCCCCAGATAATCAGATTTGCTTCGACTTGCAAGATTATGTAATCGTTCTCAAGAACGTTCGGCGTAATCTGGATTAAGTTTACGAGCGAGTCTTGCATGCTCGGGATCTTTTGTTCGCTCCTGATCTGTGCCGTTCCGCCATCGACTACCTCTAATGTTGGATTCATCAAGATTTTCACAAAGCCTCTTGAAACCAGCAGATCGACCATTGGTTTTAACTGTCCCTGTGTCGCTTGTCTGTCCCTGGTCACGATGGAAGAATCATCGACTGAATACGTCGTCCCGGCTGCTTCCCTGATCAACTCCTCGACTGTCGGCTTCTCGGCTATCGACGCCGAGTTGCCGGAGGTCCTGTTTGTGCGAGTTACTACTGTCTCTCCCCGGGTACGAGTTGTTATTATCTCTCCCAGGACATTCTGGGCCGCGATGATTGACTCCCTGTCCATTCTCACAGGAGCATAGATTTCGAGGACAAGGCAATCAATCTGGATGTGGCGCTTGTCCGCAACAGATGACACTGGACTTTTTGCGATCATAGGGCTGCTAGCAACACTCTCGGCCGAGGATTCTTGTTCTGCAACAAACCATTTCTCGACTGTTATTTTTTCTCTCTCAAATGTCAGTCCCATCTGTCGGCTCAGGTTGTTTAAGAGCATATCCGCTCTTTCTTTATACTGTTGTTTATATTGCTCCAGCCAGCTAATATCGGATGAGTAATGGTTACGCCATGACAGCTCAACGTCTCCAGATTCTGTTCTGTCGATTATAATCTTCTTGATCCGATGATTTCCAACAAATCGCAGGAATTTGCTGAGTTTCCCGCTTCCGCCACCGGCTCCACTATCTGTGTCCATCTTGTCTGTGTAAACTTGCACACAATCTTTTTTCTTCGCGTTGGGTAAAGGTGTCAAGTGATATTTGCCTCGTGCGACGATCACTTCTGTTTCCACCTTTTGCTTTACAAATCTGATTCCTCTTCCCGTCTCCTTCTTTATTATCTGTTCCAGGGCTTGAAGTAGCTGTTCCTGAGGAGTGTCCTTGCGTAATATCCAATCACCGGACATATCCATGTTGAGAAGTTCGGGCGCGATATCGTACTCGTTACTGCTGAGTCCAAAGGCGGATCCCAAAGTGGTGCTAAGGCGAGGAATGCCCTCGCCCATATGCATGTTACTGAAATTCAAATCTCCATCCCATCTGAAAATAAACTGTTTCGCAAGGTGGTATGGAGTATTTGCCGAATACTTTCCGGGCTGAACGGACTTAAAATAGCCCCTGCGCTCAGGAATAAACGGCGGCGCAATTCGCTTTAGCACTTGGCCGTCTTCGAGTCTATAGATCGAGTAGAACTTTTCCTGCCAGGAATTTGGATCTACTTGTTCCATCTTGGCTGAAGGTTTCTGTGGTTCATCAAGATCATGCACACGCTTTGAGCCTACTATGTATTGTTTATCCTGTACCTCGTCCGTGACTGTCGTTCCCTCGGGTATGTCCACGTCAAAGTAACTGGCATTGAAAGCCGGGCCGTTTATCTTGATTTGACTCGATTTGAAGGAACGTTTGTAGTTTGTTGAATCGCTGGAAGACGTTTGCAATTGTCCGCTAACAGGGAACCAGATGTTCTCGGCGACTTCTTCGTATGTTGACGTGTAGCGGCTGGTGCACTTCCCTTGGTCATTATGGTCCTCGCGCAGGGCGCACGTGTAACCTTTGGACGGATCAATAACAGCCATAATCCTTCTGGTTGTCTTATCATTGACTTTGTAATCAAAAGCGATGCGGTAAGTGCCGTCCTTCAATTTTTCGACGCTCACATCTCTTTTAGCCTCGATAGTCTCTTCCAAATACTGACACAAATCGCTTATGAACAACCTCCAGGGGTGGATTGAGGCTGACGGAACATCTTTAATTGTTGCTTCCAATGTTGCTGGCAAGGATCCTCTTTTTTGGTAGAATTCAACGGACTGAATCCCATTCCAGGCCCGAATAAGCTTATAGTCATCAGGCATTTTCTTGCCTGATGCGTCGTAATCCCCCCGGGTGAGTTCAATTTTAGAACGTCCTTCATTATCAATTGTACACTTTCGAATCTCGTAGCGGTTCTCATGTTCTTTACGCCATCTTTTCCATTGCTCTAACGTTCGCTCAGAAAAACCTATGTCTCGCTCTGAAGCACCTTCTTCTCTCATCTTTTTTATTCGGTCTTCCATCCATTTTATATGTTCGTCAGTTTCATCTCGTCCTGCGGCTTCTGCGATATATTGAAGGTTCTTGACTCGGGAACGGTGTTCCAGCATTTTATCCAAAAGAAATTGAGCGGATTGCGGTGTCTTATCGTTCGCAGTCAAGGCAAGCGTAGTCGGTATGGCGATTATCGCTATCAGCAGGATGGTAATCACAGATGGTATCCAACTGGCCCGGCTGGTATCGGCGGAATCCTTGCCTACTAATCGGCGGATGCGTCCGAAGAGATTACCGCCGGCGGCTGCTACTGCTAATTCGCCGCGCCTGCCCCGGATTTCTTCCATTGAGGTTAAGGCCCTGGCGTAGCAAACTCGGTCGCCGGAGATACTGACAGCCAGGTCGTCACAGCAGTTTTCCCGTTCGATGCGGATCTCGTGCGAGACCCACCATACGGCGGGATGATAAAAGCCGAGAGTCTCGACGACCGTTTGCAGCATGTTGACTAAATAATCGTATCGCCGAATATGGGCTAACTCGTGCGCCAGCAGCGCTTCGAGCTGTTCGGAACTCAAACCTGTCAAGGCGCTGGCCGGCAACAATATGACCGGCCGCAGCCAGCCTACAACTGTCGGGACCTGAACCAATGCCGATTCCATGAGTTGCACGGCCCGCTTGACTCGTAATCTTTCAGATAACCGGCGTAGTTTGGTATTGAGTGAGTCATCTACCTGTTTGACCATTTGTTTTCGCAGCCGCTGCAGTTGTGCCCAGCCGCCCAGGTGCCAGAGCGATAGCCCGAAGACGCCGAGCAGCCACGCCGAGACAATATAAGGCAGGGCCGGTTCGAGCCGATCGGCGGCGCGCTGCTTCCAGGAGGCATTAAAAGCTGTACTGGCGTTTTCGTACTGTACCGGTTCTTCCGGGATGCTCATTTCCACCGTGGCTATTTCTCTGATTTCCTGTGCTGGCAGGATGACAGGCGCAGGCGCCGGTTCGATGTTGGCTGTTGGCTGCGATACTGAAACCGGGACCAACTGCATCGTTGTGATAGGCAGAAGGACGATCAGCCCCAAAGCCGCACAGGCGACGATATAACGCAGGTTGGCGGAGGATTTTCGCAATACAGCCAGCAGGATTGTTAGAAGTAAGGCGACCGCTGCCGCCTGCCAGATGAAATGGAGCAGGGTCCAGCCAAGTTTTTGGACAATTTCCTCTGAAAGAATATTCTCCAGTGCCATTTTGATTATTCTCCCTTAAATTCATCGAGCATTGTTCTGATGCTCGCCAGTTCTTTTGCCGAGACTTTCTTGGCCGAAAGGGCCCGCATGACCAGCTTTTCCGCCGAGCCTGAGAATGCCCTATCCAGCAGATCTCCGACTATTTGATTTTGAGTTTTTTCCTCTGTAATTGCCGGCTTATAAATGTGCTTGAACTGCGATTCATCTCTGAGCACAAGTCCTTTTTCGGCCATGATTTGCATGAGTTTGAGAGTCGTGGTGTAGCCAGTGTTCTGGTCCTCGTTCATCGCCTCATTGACATCCCGAACTGTGCTGGGCCCGTTATCCCACAGAATTCGCAGGATGGTCAGCTCTCTGTCGGTCGGCCGGGAACTTTTGCGTCTTGCCATTACAAATCTCCTTTAAAATTCTCTTTCGTATCCTATATCGGCAAAACTATACGAATAACTTCGTACTTGTCAACGAAAAAATTCGTAGTTTTCAAATTATTTTCTATTTTTGCTCTCGATAACGGGAATATCAAGCCCTTACACTGATTTGAAGCAGATGCCATATAACAAAATAAGGAAAAATCACAAGTAATATAGATTATGATTATTTTTATTCACAAGTTGTTGTCCTGTACAGAACGAATCGGAGTGAGGGAGCCGGGCTAAGTATAGTGAACATCTCATTCATCGCTCAGACCCTTCGCCTTCGGCTCAGGATGACAAATCGCCGATCGCCTTTGGATTATTCAGAATTCGTATAAATTGACCTGAGCAATCTAAACGTAGTATCGTTATAGCATGGCATATCACCCTGAGCGGGGCTAAGTGAGGGCAGGGGCTTTTATATGGGCATTTTGTAAATTATAAGTTTCTTGTTCTTCTTGTGTTTATCCACCCATACTGAATATTGTTCCTGCGCAGCTTTGGCAAAATCCGGTTTTTCGTCCTCGTTCTTGACAATGATTACGAGATATTCGGTCTGGGTGGTGCGCTCGGCATCATAAATGAGTCCCTTTCGCTCGGCATAGAAAGTTATCCGTTTGTCCGGTACGGCGATCAGGTCTTCCTGAGCGGTGTTTTCCCTGAGCCACGCTGCGGCGGTTCTATAGCCTCGCTTGTCTGAGCCGGAGTACCTCAACAGCTTGGGCGTGCAAATGACCATGCCGGTTATCAACAGAATAAAGAACCACAGCCGACGATCTTGATCCGATACCGGCCGAGATTTGGAAAATCGATCCGCGAGCCAACCGGCCGACACTTCCAGGCCGATGGGCACATAGAAAATAGTAAAAACGACTAACGGCAAGCCGTGTCTTCTGCTGATGTACTCCCATGAGTAATATAGTGCGATCAGCATAACGACATTGAGAGCTGCAAAGGCCGGCACGAAAAATCTTTCTATTTCCGCCGCTGGAGATCTTTTGCGGAAACGAAAATGAATACCGATTAACAAAGCCGGCACGAAATAGTACATCAGATTCTCACTCATTACTCCGGCAAGTTCGCCGATTGCTTTTACTATCTTGCCTGGCATGCTGGAGGCTGTAAATGCATCATTTCCGCTATTAGTATCAGGTTCCTGGATTTTCTCCGATTCATCCGGGTCGGTAGAGCTGATCAAGGTCTTCAATTTTTCCGGCAGGAATTTTCCTCTTGCAGTCATGTATGGAGCAGCAGGGATTGCAAAGCCGATTAGAAGAACGGACAATGCACAGAGCAACTTGGGTCTGCTCATGCCCGGTTTCGGCGAAAAGAGCCTGATAAATATCCATAAGGCTCCATAAATAAGCAATTGAGCGCATTCAGGCCGGATTATATACCCGAGCCCGGCGGCCAAACCAGTCGCTCCAAACATCCGGCATTTACCCTGTTTAACTCCCCAAATCAAAAACAGAAAACCCGAAGCCAGAAACAGAATGTGCGGCCAATCCCTCAATACGTCACTCCCAAACTCTGCAGGATAAGGCAGAATTATGAGGATAAGGATTGCCCAGAAACTTCTCTTGCTTCCGACCAGAAGTTTTCCAATGAAATACAAAGGGATTAACGCGAGCAGCCGGCACAACAATGTGATACTTTGAGCCGAGTATATCCACGTAAACAATGGTGAGCTGTTGCTGAGCGAGGCAACAAGTTTATGGGTCATGAAGATCAGAAAAGGAAATCCGAATGGAATCTTTTTGATAACCTCTTGTGGTTCGCTCGAAAATTTCATGGCCAGTTGGATATACCTTACGCCGTCCCTGGTAATTACAACGGTTGTAGCAATCAGGTATACGCCTATTCCAAGAGCGATTACTAATAAAATAGCAAGGTGGGTGAGGTCTTGCTTTTTCGTTAACGGATTCGCAGACTTACTACGCGTCATCCTTGTCCCTGATTATTTAGCAACTACCTATAGCCTTTAAGCGCCAGGTTTACACTACCGGTCGCAACTCGACGGACGCTACGCTTATCCCTTGAGGAATATTACAAGTACGAGGATAGCGATGAATGCAATCACGCAAGGCACTATGAAAATGGAACGCCACTGGAACTTGTTTTCTTTTCTGAACTTGTCCATTATCACGCCGGCGAACTGCGTTCCGAGGAACAGTCCGACGCCCGTGGTGGCGGCAAAAAGCAGGGACTGCACTGAGCCTCGTATCTCATCCGACGCCAGCGAGTTTGCGAATATCTGGCCGACAATGACGAAGAGTACGTAGGCCAGGCCGTGGAAAGGTTGGCAGGCAACAATAATCCATCGCGGTTTTTGTTTTATGTAGGCGATGTACAGTATGAACCAGCATGTTGCTCCGACGACCAAGGTCCATTTCGTCCCAATTACGGCGATAAGGCGGGACATCAGGAGGACGGTGGCAATCGCCTGAACAGCCTGTGCAAGGCCCATTGATGCGGGAACGTTCTTGGCGGGTATACCCATATCCTGCATAAATGGTGCCGTGCCGAGGAAATAGAACTGCATCAGGCCGAAGAAGACCATTGAGACGGCTATGAAGACAAGGAAGTTAAAGCCTGTGAACATGCTCATGGCTTGGAGTATCGGAGCCGTGCCGGCGCCGGCGGGGGGCGTATCGGGCAAAAAGAAGCATCCGACGCCCATTATTACTGAAAGGACAGCAGCGAGGTAGAGACAATCGCTTCCTTTCTCGCCGGTCTTGAATTTCCAGCGCCAACCGGTGAGGGACCAGGCAATCAGGGCCCAGCCGATCGGGGCCCAGATGAAAATGTTTGCGGACGCGGCGTTGATTGCCTCCTCGGTGTCAAAGACCTTACCCAAATGGTGGAACATTAGGGAGTTAACCAGCGGCAGTGTGGCGCAGTAGCAGAGTGAGTAGAGAAACATCACAATGAACAGGCTCTTGAACGTTGTCTTGCGCACGGCGAGGTACATGCAAACTGCGCCGAGCAAATGAGCCACAGCGAGGATGATCTCGGTATTTACATATTTATCGGCAAGCTGTCCCGACACCAACGGCATAAAGATACACGCCAGGGGGAAAGTCGCATAAATCCATCCGGTTTGTTTGCCGGTCATTTTCAAGGGGCCCACAAGTCGTGCCGCGAGCACCGGCATCCAGGCGCCCCAGATTGCGTACTCCATGAACATTGCGAAGCTCAGGGCAAAGTACAGTTTCCATTCCATTTTGTTCTCCTTAACCGATGGTAATTTATGCCTTTGACTGCTGCTCGGCCGATGCCGGCTCCGAAGCCTGCTTGACATCGTCGCGGAAGAGGGCACACAGGGCCACTACCAGGACGGCCGAGAGGAGGGCATTGATAACGAAAACCGGATTCCAGTTACACACGCCGTCGGTGGTGTAGCGCTCGATCAACTCGACGTTGAAGAAGGTGCCGATCAGCATGCCGACGCCGAAACAGATCAGGACGATCAATCCTTGTGCCTGAGCGCGGATCTCCGGCGGGGCCTTCTTGTCGACATAGACCTGGCCGCCGACGAAGAAGAAGCCGAAAATGATCCCGTGCACGAGGATCGCGATGTAATATAGGGAGGTTTGGCCGGCCGCGATTCCGCCCCATAAAGCGAAGTAGCGTATTGCCAGTGCCCCCAGTCCGGCCACCATCGTCCACTTGACGCCGAACTTCAACAGGGCCAACGGCACAAGAAGCATAAGGAATATCTCAACGAACTGTCCCAGGTTCATGGTCGCCGTGACCTGTTTGAATCCCTGACTTTCGAAGAACTGAGAGCCCAGCGAGAAGTACATGGTGAAGGGAATCATGACCAGCAGCGAGATGATGATGAATAACAAGAAATTGCGATCTTTGAGCAGAGTCAGCGCCCGCAAGCCGAGCGCATCGACGATCGACGCTTCCTTTCCCTTGGCCGGCGGCGGCGTGTTGGGCAGTGTCAGGTTCAGCAGCGCCGCGACCAGGGCCGTGCCTGCACCGCAATAGAGGGGGATCGCCGTACCGTCGAGTACCTTACCCCCGAACAGGCTCGTGGCGGCGACGAGACTGAAGACAGCGGCGGCGACCCAGCCAATCGAGCCGAAGACGCGTATCTGCGGGAACTTCTCCGATGGGTAGTTTGACATGGCGATGGCGTTTGTCAGGCTCCACGTTGGCATATAGCAGAGCATCGCCAGGAGCAGGATTACGAACATCGCCGCCGGACTCGTTTGTCGGGCGCCCAGAAAGAACAACAAAGCGCAACCGAAATTCAGGATGGTCAGTACTTTCTGACTTGCGAAATGACGGTCGGCCACCATACAAAAGACGGGGGCCAGCAGGCAGCCCAGTGGCATTACGCTCAGAATCCAGGCCTTGTAGGCTCCTTCAATCTCCATATTCGCCAGGTAGGCCGCCAGGGGCACCCACCACACGGCAAACATCATGTATTGCAGGAACATCATAATGCTCAAGCGAATCCTGATACTTGTTGAGGGCTTATCCATTTTGTTCTCCTTAACCTGTTTTCAAATTCTTACTGTTAGATGTTGAATCTCCAGCTTGTTTCACCCGCCAAAACTGCCAAGCCTTTCAGCCGCCAGCTTTACGTCGCCGAACCGGTCGTCGCCGGCTTCGCGTTCAATCGCCAGGGTGCCGTCGAATCCGATTTCTCCAAGTGCGTTCAAAAAGGCATCTGTCTGTACCTGCCCGTCGCCCCATTGGACCTCGGCGCCCCACGTGCCCGGCTGTGTCGTCCGGTTCGCGTCCTTAACGTGAATATGCTTGACCCAGGGCGCCAATACTCTCACCGCTTCGATTGGGTTGCCCTTGTCATAAAGAATCATATTGGCCGGGTCGAAATTGACTCCGATGGCCGGGTGGTCCAATTCTATCAGGAAGTTCCGTAGCTCTTCGGCCGTCTCCTGGCCTGTTTCCAAAAGCAGCATAATATTCTTTTCGCCCGCCGCTTCGGCCAGAGATATGATCCGTTCGTAAAATTTCTCCGAATATGACACATCATTTTCATCGATAAAGCCGGCATGCATCGAGAGGTATTTTACGCCGAGTTTTACTGTTACGTCGGCGGCGCCCAGAAACAGCTCCTGGTTTTGCTCCCAATATTCATCCGGCCCGATGCCGCCGGTGACTTTGATGCTGTCGAGTGTCGAATAATCTTCCTGTGGAAAATCGATCATTGTCGCGCTGATGGTCCAGTTTTGATTCTGCACGGCTGTAAGGATATCGTTCCCTCCTTCTCCCAGAGCGGCTCTAACTCCCAGGTGAACATTTTCGATCCCGATTTTATTCATTGCATCCGCCACCCCGTTGACATCTGTTTGTAGCGACCAACTGCATACTCCTATAGGCCAATTTTTGCATTTCATTGTATGATTCTCCAATTCAAATCCTTATCTTTATATCGTAGGGGCAACTCTATGTGGTTGCCTATGTCAGGTACGTGAGCCTGACCCTACAGAAACCTTTTGTCCCTTGCTCGCCGATTCCTTTTCAGCCTCGACGATTTTTACAGAATTCATAGACTGCTCCAGGGTTGTTATCTCCTCGACCTTTGCCCCACTGGCAGCCTTGGCGAAATGGGCGATTTGCAGGAACCAGCCGTCTCCTTCCTGGACTTCCGGCGTAAACACTTCTCCCTCGGCCGGGCAGACCCGAAATGCAGGATCGCGCGTCAGGTCGTAAACAAGCGTTGCTTTTTCCAGCACGATGTTAAAGCTCATTTCGAAACCGAACGTCGGCATCATTCCCCAGCCGCCCTCTGCGGTTATCGCCGTATCATTATCGTAAAGGTACTGGGTCGAAATGTGTATCAAACCGCCGCCGGGATCTTTCGCTCCGGTGCTGCAAACGGCTTTCGGCATTCCGAACAGATATTGCACATAGTCCGTGTCGTGGATATGCAGGTCCAGGGCCACTCCTCCGCTGCGCTGCTCGTCCAGAAACCAGTTATCGATGCTCCAGGTCGGAGCCGAGCCGAGGCGTTGAAACGTCCCGGCGATAACTTTGCCGTAATCGCTGGAATCAATTATTTCTTTGGCTTTGGCGTATTCGGGCCAGAACCGAACGCAGTGCCCGATCTGAAGGATCTTTCCGCTGCGTTTGGCTTCGGCTATCATTCCTTCGCAGTCTTTGGCGGTCAGTGCCATCGGCTTTTCGCACATCACATTAATCCCGGCTGACAGTGCCTTTATCGAGATTTCCGGGTGCAAATAAGTCGGCAGCGTTATCGAGACGGCGTCGAGTTTCTCGTCAGACAACATCTTGTCGAAATCGGTATATACGTTCAAGCTGCTGAAATCTACCTCTTCCTGGCCGTCTCCGATGTTGCCGACCGCTCTTTTTGTATCTTCTTCTATGTTCGGATTTACATCGCAGATCGCAACAACTTCTGCTCCTTCGACCTTTTTCCAGCACTTATAGTGCGTCTGTCCCATGAATCCGAAGCCTGCAATGCCTACTTTTAACATGGTTATAATCCTCGAAGTTTATTGCCGGTTGTTTAGTTCTCTCGTCATAATGGGAGCATTTTATCAGAGCGCACACTTTACGCAAACCCATTTATCGAAAAATTATAAAGGATATATCTCGGAGATTAGGCGGGACGCCGGTATTATCGGAGTCCCGGTGAGCCGTTGGTGTGGGCACTTGGTCGCCACGAATCTTTTTTGTCCCAACTGGCTAAGTCAGGATCGGTCGGATCTGCTATGGTCAAAGAAAAACCTTCGCCATCGGTGACCATATACC
>JBARRE010000837.1:0-3779 GCA_049644065.1 Sedimentisphaerales bacterium
CCCCAGATCATGCTGGCCTTGGCGTCCCATTCGCTTTTGGCTGCCAGGCACCGCTGGACAATAGCCTGGTTGCCTATCATGTAAGCGTTGGCCATAACAAACGTCAGGCCGAAAAGAATCCCTGTCCAGGGGAAGGGAGTTTTAGTGTCCGCCGGCTGGATTAATCGAAAATAATCGCTGAATGAATGTCCCTGGGCGGTGATCTTCTCGACCATGCCGTCCCAGCCTCCGACTTTATAGAGTCCCAGAATTACAATGAGAGCACCGCCTGCAAACATGATGACCAATTGTATCACGTCGGTCAGCACTACGGCGGTCAGCCCTCCGCAGAATGTATAAATACCGACGACAGAGGCCGTGATGATGATCGACTGCCAGAAGGGCCAGCCCATAAGCGTGTTCAGTAATTTTGCGCTGGCCCAGAAGACGATACCGAGATTGAAAGCGAAGAAAATAATCCAGGTTGCTGAGGCTATGACCCGTACGTAATCGTTGTAGCGCTTGCCCAGATATTCCGGGATAGTATAGACGCCAGCCTTCCAGAAATACGGTATGAAAATAAACGCCCCGAGCAGCATCGCCGGCACAGAACCGATCCAGTCGAAATTGCCCACCGCAATCCCGTATCGATATGCCTGACCCGAAACCCCGACGAAATCCTGCGCCCCGATGTCCGAGACGACAATTGACATGCCGATAGCCCAGAACGGCAGGGATTTGCCGGCGAGGAAATAGTCCTCGGAGGAATGGACGTAACGTTTGAAATAAAACCCGAGCAGCATGATGCCGATCAGGTACGCGATAACCACTACATAATCGAGACCGCCTAACACGAATCAAATCTCCTTACTTGATTTTATTTAGGTATCTGCCCAGCCAGTAGGGCAGAAGGTATATGTCGCCGCTGTACTCGCGATTTCCGTTGCTGCCGCCGTCCAGTCGAAAGCCGTTGCCGTTGTACTTGCTCATGGGACGCTCATCGGGCGGCAGGACCTTACGAGTAGTCTGGTCACGAAAATTGGGTTTCAGCAGCTCAAAGTCTTTGCGATGACTATTCTGCACGGACCAGCTTACCATATCCAAAGGAAACTCCTTCAGGCTCCAGACGGTTTGCTCTAAATCAAAATCCGCCGCTCCGGTCATGGCATATATAAGGTTCCAAAGCGGATTCTTTTCCGGCCGCTCGATGTCCCAGTGGCCCTTGATTGTCTGCCGATATTTTTCACGCAGCTCGTCATTAAAGGCATATTTGTACAAATTCCAGTAAGACATAAAAGCCAGCTCATCGTCGGAATGATTCCATTCGGTAGTCAGATCGATGCCGGGAACCAGACCTATTTTGGAGATGGGGATCATAATGTTATCCAGGTAGCCATGTTTTTCGAACAGCTCGAAGGCTTTGTCTTTATAGATTTCCTTGCCGGTGAAGTGATATGCCGTCTGCAGGAATCCGATGATTTCGATGGAGTTGAGCCTGCGGTCGCCCACCTGCCTGGGAAACATGTTTACGTAATCCGGGTTCCACTTGCCCCAGAGCGTGGGCTTGCCGTCGTAGTCGATAAGATACCAGTCATTTCGCACAATGTGAGCGGTGATATCGTCTATCAGGGTAATCGCCCGGTCGCGCCAATCTTTGTCCGGAACAATCTCGGCAAAGATGCTGTAGACGAAGATGTGCCCGACGATTTCATCGCTGCTGGTTGTTGCTTTCCATGTCCAGTTCGGGTCCTCGGCGGATTGCCAGCGTGACTTGTCCGACAAATGGTAGCCCGCGCGTTCGAACGACCGGGAAGGATAACCTTCCATATGATTGATATTCGACAGGCGTTCCATCGCATCGAATGACTCGTAGCAATTCTTCAGGACATCGTCCGATTTGGTGACGGCGTAACGGAAAAGCTCGCCGGCCAGGTACATGCTGGTCCATAAGCCGTCGTTGTCGCTGTCGACAAGCGTTCCCGTAGAGAAATCACCCGGTTTGCTCATGGAAAGTGCGCAGTTCAAACCATGACGCATATGGCGTTTTCGCGTAAGCTTATCAAAGTGCTCCGCTTTTTGCTCAAGGGTCATCGGCTCGAAGTGAATTATGCTGAGCCCGTTCTCGCTGAGGACCAGCACTGAATTATCCGGGCCTTTTGATATGTCGATGACGTTATCGTCCACGAGCCAGCGTTTAGAGGCATAGTAGTTCGTCCGGCTGTCACCGTCTAAAGCAAAAGCTCCTCGGGGCGTCCCGAACCAGACTGATTTGCCGATTTGTCTAATGCAGCGAATATCGGTGCAGGGCAATTTCTTTTGCAGGTCCGACTGCGGCTTCAATGAGTCCGCTTCCAGTTCGATGTATCCATTCTGAGTGCCAATGACGAGGACTGTATTGTTTTTTATTAATTCCATGCAATTCAAATTACCGCTCTCGAAGACTGTAGCGGCCTTCTTACCGGGACTGAAACATTCAAGCCTGTCGTCGAACAACAGTAGAAAGCGGCTGCGTGCCGGATCGAACAAAATTTGTTTCGCCCCGGTCCGAGCGGTTTGCCACTTGTCAACGCATTTGCCTTGGTTGAAATATGCGAGAGAGTTTTTTCCGGCCAGTAGAAAATCGAAGCTGCTTCCCGGTACAAACAATCCGGCATCAGGCATTTTGTGTGGTACGAGCAGCCGGCCCGCCCAGGCGTTGCTTAGAATGGCCTTATTGGTCAGGTAGATAAATTGGCCGCGATATGTCTCCAGACTTTTTACCTGCATATCCGCCAGCGGCCTGTAACTGAGCTCCGGCACGAGCTGCCCATTATGAACCTGCATGAGCCCCTTGTTGGATAAAACAAGGACGCGGCCGTTTCTATCGGAGCGCACCGCAGACAATTTTGTGCCGGTCAGCTCTTCGGAAAGCGGGATTTTCTCCGAGAAATCCTGAATAAATGGACGGTCCTCATAGAAATACCGGACATTTTGTGAATAAGCCACCGGAGCGGTAACTAATAATCCCCAGATTGCAGCATAGAAAATCCTTATTTTCATGTTTTCCTGCCTGTCTAATTTGATTGTTCAATTGAGTGTCGCGGGCATCTTGCCCGCGATCCGAGGGCGGGACGCCCTCGACACAACGGGAGTTGTATGTCATTCATATAAGCCATGGAGAACATTGTAATCATCGCGAGCGAGCATTCAAGGAAAATTCAAGCCTTACGAATGACTATATAATAAAGTAATGTCGGCAAGTTTTGTATGGATTTGATAGGACGGGTGAAATAAAATAGCCCGCCTTGTCGGCGGGGTGTTGCAAACGGCACAATTACGTTTGCGACGGTATGTTAATGAGATTCAGGATGATTTTTTAAGGACGTGACAATGAAGAACGTTATTGGCCTGGTACTCGCTTTTGGAATTTTCTTTTCCGGTTGTGCGGACAGGCAGGCTGATCCTGCTATTGTTTCTTTAACAAACGAAGAGAATCAAAATTCCACAGTGCTTGAGGCTCCTGTCGAGCCGGTGAACACGGAAGAGGTAAGGCAGGAGGAGGTAACCAAAGATGAAGTAACGACGAATGAGGTAACCAAGCAAGTCAATGAGCATCGTGAACCGGATGTTATCTTTGTTCCCACACCGCAAGATATAGTGGACAAGATGCTGGAGTTGGCGCAGGTCAAAAAGGACGATTTGCTATATGACCTGGGCTGCGGTGACGGCCGGATCGTCGTTACGGCGGCAAAAAGGTACGGCTGTAAGGCTGTCGGCTACGACATAGATCCGGTGCGTGTAAAAGAGTCGCTGGAAAACGT
>JBARRE010000838.1:0-2692 GCA_049644065.1 Sedimentisphaerales bacterium
GAACGGATCGGCTTTGCGTTACATCTTGAACGTTTAAGATTGGCAATACGTGAGAATCCGTCGGAAATCGAAGTCGCAATTGCTTTTGCACAACAAGCCGAACACCTGCAGCTTTATGAGACATCTGCAACGGCTTATAAATATTGTGCCGACTTATTTGGTTATCTTTACCCGTCTGAAGCATTGCCGGCACGAATTTATCTGTCCTGGGCGATCAGCAGCTACAATTCGAGGCAAAATCAATCCCAATGCCTGGAAATTGCCAAGCGTGTCCGGCAGGAAGGCGGATTTGACCTGCGTCTGGAGTCTATTGCGGGCAAAGCGGCAATTAAAATGGGTGACAATGAACTGGCAACCCTGATATTCCAGGCTATCGAGGAAAAAACACAACGCCTACTGGTTCTGCAAGGTTCTAATATAAATACAACTCAATCAGATAGTCCGGATGGTGAGTATTCACAGCAGGATTATAACAAACAATTGGCCTGGTTTTATTCCTTGGTCCTGCCGATGCCGGACAAGGCGTTGAGCTGGGCTAATAAAGCTTTTGCAACTGAGCCCAATTCACCTGTAACCGCGGCTATTTTGGCTTATGCGCTTACAATGAATAATCAGATTGAATGGGCCAAACCCCTTGTTAATAATTTCGAGAAGACTCAAATCGCTGATTTAACGCATGCCACCATTCAACTGATTGAGGGACAGAATGATTTGGCGGTTGAGACTCTTAATATGGCAATAGCCAGGGATCCCGGGTCGTTCGCAGCCGAGCGTGCAAAGGAAATCCTTATTCAACAAGGCAAAGAATACGTCCCTCCGGCCGAAACTAATACTGTTTTACCTGCATTAGGAAATGTTTTTGGTCGAACAATCATCCCTGTGTTTACTCCTCCGGAGCGGATGATCACGGCACAGCTTCAAATTCAGGGAAGCGTGTTTCCATACGGCAGCGAATTCAGTGGAGTTGTAGCAATAACAAATCACTCTTCCGAGCCGCTTGTAATCAGTGATTATAGCTTGTTTAAAGGTCATATCAGAGTTGACGCCGTTATTAGTGGAGATCTTAGTAAAAATATACCGAATTTAGTGCTCACCAAGGTGCGGGGAACCTTTCTCATCGAGCCCGGCCGAAGTATTCTTGTTCCCCTGCGACTTATTTCCGGCGAACTTAGAAAGACACTCCTTACATATCCACAGGCATCTCTCGATATAGAATTTACTCTTTACCTCGATCCAGTAGTCACGAATGAAGGTAAGGTTGCCAACAGACTCATTTATATCCAGCCGAGCAGGGCGAGCATAAAACGTCCGGGCATCGAACTTGCCGGTAAATATCTTCGAAACGAGTTTAATTCAATCTCAACAGCCCCGGTTGACCAAAAAATCAAGACCGCACGTCTTTTTACCGGACTCTTGAAGGAACAGTATGCAATGTCTAATCGTCAGCCGCCTTACAGGTTTATGTATGCCGATTGGATGACGTCTTTATTGAGGAGTGCGTTGTCGCATAAATCCGGGCTGCTCCTTAATCCTGTCGATGATGAGTGGGTCGTTAAGGTGCATACGATGGCGGATATGCTTTCTTTGCCGATGGATAACGAGCTAATCAGTGCAGTTGCGGAGAATATGAATAATACTAAATGGCCCGTTCGTCTGATGGCTGTTTATCTGCTGACCACAATCCCAGACAACAAATTCAATAACGTTCTGGACTGGACTGCAAAAAATGATCCAAGTAAGACTGTTCGCGATATGGCAATTGTCTTAACCAGGGATATGTCAGGGCGCCAAGAACAATTATAAAAGGGCACTGAAGGGTGAAAAATCCGGATTTGAACCTATCAAGCGGGATTAGCATAGAAGCTGGAGAAACCTTATAAGATTTCTTCGAAAAATAGGTTGTAATATCGTAATAATTCTGTAAGATTCCGAGTCTTATTAGTGACTGAGGTTTTAGAAAAGCAGTAATAAGTTTTGTTTTCTTTTGAAAGGGTTATGTAGATGCCAGCTAAAGTAGATGAAGAGAAATGCACTGGTTGTGAAACCTGCGTAGCAGAGTGTCCAAGCGAGGCGATCACAATGGCTGAAGAAAAGGCGGTAGTCAATGAGGAAACCTGCATCGATTGCGGGGTTTGCGTTGACGCCTGCCTGGAGGAAGCAATTAACATGGATTAAATCAGGTTGGCCCCATCGTCTAGGTAGGCCTAGGACACCGGGTTTTCAACCCGGCAACAGGGGTTCGAATCCCCTTGGGGCTATTCGCTCATCGGCCAAGAATAAGGTTTTTAGCGTGTCTTGGACGTTTTTGCCCGCTACTGTTAAATTTTCCTGACTCTGCCGTATTAATCCACTTGCCGAAGGACACAAAGACTCTATCGTCAGCGTGTGGCTTTGAATTGGCTTTGTTTTCTTCGGCTCGTCCGGCCGGTTTATTGCCATAATATCCTTTCATATAAGAGTTTGCGCCATTTTGCCCCGACGGCAAATTGGCTTTGTTTTTTCAAATCGGGCTCTGTCATTTGGCTCCTATGCCTTTTATTTAGGATTTAGAGCTTAGTGCTTAGGATTTCCGGCCAAAGGCCGGCATATTGGCTTTGTTTTTTCAAATAGCCCTACCGGAAAGACGCCGGATTTACTATTTTCTATTGATTATTGACTATTTGAATAATCACTACTCGGTGAATGCTGTCCG
>JBARRE010000839.1:0-2701 GCA_049644065.1 Sedimentisphaerales bacterium
CAAGACCGAAATGATCGATGGCTGTCGAGAACACCCGCGATGGTCGCAGGTTTGACCGATCATATTTGGTCTTTGGGCGAATGGCTGAGTTATCCGGCCGTTCAATTATCATAGGACACGAGGAAAATTTCTTGTTTTCGTACTTCAAATCGTCGCTCCATGACAGTTCCTTTCCATCGGGACTATTCCCATGGAAAGTTAGTCGTACAAATGACTTAAATTTCTTTAATGAAATTACACAGTACAATTAGGAAGGAATTATTATGGACGCTTTTGACAGTAAAGTATCGAATAATTCAGACTCTCAAGTAGAGTGTAATAACGAACATTCAGAAAAAGTTGACAGGTGATCAGCGACAATTATTCTTACCGTTTAACGACAATTGAATGTACCGCCTCTGTATGAGGCTCTGTAGGCTATTCTGATTTCCTTTAGCTAAGGAGATCAGAATGGTCACAGACAAGCAGGTAAGAATACTGATGAAACTGATCAATCAAGAGAAAACACTTTTAACGGCCGCAGCCAAGGCCGGCATGTGTGAAAAAACAGCCCGCAAGTACCGTAAATCAGGCAAACTTCCCAGTCAGTGCAGACCAGAACATGACTGGGCGACTCATGAGGATGCCTTCAACGAAGATTGGTCCTGGGCAGAGGAGTTTCTCAAAAATAATCACGGCCTTGAAGCCAAAACACTGTTCGAAGCACTCCAGCGTGAAAAACCCGGCAGATACCAGGATGGACAACTGCGGACCTTCCAGCGGCGAGTAAAACTATGGCGGGCATTGCATGGATCGGGCCGGGAAGTGTTTTTCCCTCAAATCTACCAGCCGGGCCAGTGGAGCGAATCGGATTTTACCAGGATGAAGAATCTTAACGTAACGATCAATGGCCTGCCCTTTGACCACATGCTGTACCATTTTGTACTGTGCTGGTCAAACTGGGAGACCGGCAATATATGTTTTTCCGAAAGCTATGAAAGCCTGAGCACCGGACTTCAAAATGCCCTATGGAAGCTCGGCGGTGTTCCCAAATATCACAAAACAGATAATCTCAGTAGTGCGGTCAACAAGGTCGGCAACCCGGAGGTCTTTACCGACAACTATCGAGGTTTGGCTGGTCACTATGGTTTTGAAAGTTGCAAGATTCAGCCCCGTTGCCCCAATGAAAATGGTGATATTGAGCAGCGTCATAACCGGCTAAAGACAGCTGTGGACCAGGCTCTGATGTTACGGGGCAGCAGAGATTTCAATGGTCGTGATGAATACGAAGAGTTCCTTGAAAAAATGTTCGACCAACTCAATGCAGGGCGTAAGAAACATCTGGGCGAGGAGCTAAGAGTATTACGCCAATTACCCTCACGCCGGCATGATGACTACACAGAGCGTGTATGCAAGGTAGGACGGTTCAGCACGATTCGAGTTCTCAAGAACAGCTATTCCCTACACAGCAGACTCATCGGAGAACAGGTCAAGGTTCGTATATATGCCGAACACATCGAGGCTTGGTATGCCCAGAGAAGGATCGAGGTCCTGCCCAGATTACGGGGTGAGAAGGGCCACTATATCAATTATCGTCATATCATAGACTGGCTTGTCCGCAAACCGGGAGCCTTTGAGAACTACCGGTATAAGGAAGATTTATTTCCTACCAGCCAGTTCCGGATTGCTTATGACCTGTTGCGGTCGCAGCATGGCCAAAAACAAGGCAATAAGGAGTATCTCAAGATCCTCAAACTGGCGGCAAAAGAGAGCGAAACACTGGTTAATGAGAGTCTGCGGTTTTTGATCAATCGAGAAGATGAAATACATTCTAAAACTGTCAAGGTAATGGTCAGATCCCAACTGCAGCCACCTCCGATCACGGATATAGCGGTTGATCAGGTTGATTTGACGATCTATGACCAGTTGCTGGAATATGAGGAGCTCCTGATCGTATGAAGCGGAACCTGCGTAAACAACTGACAGAACTGCTCAAAGAGCTTCATCTTCCGATGTTTCGTGAATACCATGCAGAATATGCCCTCAAAGCCATGAATGAAGAACTGAGCTACGAGCAGTATCTGTTCGAATTGGCCCAGATCGAATGTGAAGTTCGCAGGGCTAACAAAATAATCAGGCTCGTAAAGGCATCCAAGCTTCCCATGGAGAAGACCCTGGAGAACTTCGACCTCAAGCGTCTACCGCTGAGGATCCGTCAGCAAGTCAAAATACTTATGGATGGTTCATTTGTGGACAGAAGCGAAAACCTGCTTGCTTTTGGCAATCCCGGCAGCGGCAAGACTCATCTACTCTGTGGGATCTGCCACGAACTTGCCCGTCAGGGCCGCAGGGTCTACTTCAGCACATGTGATTTAATTGTCCAGCAGCTTTTACGAGCTAAGAGGGACCTTGAACTGGATAAATTGCTCAAAAAGCTCTCACGGTTCGATGCATTAATGATCGATGACTTCGGCTATGTTAAGCAGGACAGAGATGAGATGGAGGTCCTCTTTACGTTACTGGCCCATCGATATGAGCAAGGAAGCATGCTGCTTACGAGCAATCTGCCGTTCTCAAAATGGGAAGTCATATTTAAGGACCCAATGACCACGGCGGCGGCAATAGACCGGCTGGTGCATCATAGTGTGGTTCTGGAATTAAACGTACCAAGCTACCGAGCTGAACAGGCCAAAAAACGCAAAAAAATTAATGTCAAAAAATC
>JBARRE010000840.1:0-13973 GCA_049644065.1 Sedimentisphaerales bacterium
TGCGCTTGTATTCGGGCCACTCGATTTTCTGCTGCAGGCTCGGCAGAAAATGCCGGACCGTCACGATGCCGGAGTCCGCCAATTTATGCACGTACTCTTCCGGCATGTACTTCGATGCGTAATCGTCGGCGTACCAGTCGCTGAGATTCTGGTCTTTTGGAAGGATCACAATGTTGAAGCCGAGCTTCAGCATCGCCTTTCGTGTATCATCCTTGAGCTGGGCCATTCTCTGCTCCAGCTCGGCCTGTTTCTGTTCGAGGAGCCGGCCCGTGTAAATATCATGGATTCGAAGAAGTGTCACCGAGCCGATCAGCGAGCCGCTCGCCACCATTACCGAGAGCACCGCCAGCGCGAAATTCATCTTGCGATGCATGATCTCACGTATCAGCAGGTTCCAAATCGTCATGGACAGCCCAATAAGATTAAATATCAAATATTAAAATATTTGTAGGGTGGGCCTTGGCCCACCAATCGAAATTTTTATTTTATTAACATTAAAGGTGGGGCAAGCCCCACCCTACTGATTGAGTTGTATATTTCAAATTTTTCTTCTTGTAACGGCGAGAGTTCCAAGGCCGGCAGCGATCAAAATGGCGGCCAGGGACACAGCCGTCATCCCCACCACGCCGAATCCGCGAATCTTTCGCTTTGGGGTTTCGACCGCTGCCGAGAGCGGTTGGGTTGATTCACTAATTGCCGCGGCAACAAGTTCGCCCTGTGCATCGAGGCCTGCGTCGGCCTGCTCTTCCGGGAACACACCGGTCAGCTCCGGCAGTGACTCTTCGGCCGTCCCGGCGTCCAAGGTTTCGTAGAACTCCTGATAGAACTGCATCACTGCGGCGTCCCAGTTAACGGCCATCAGCAAATCGACGCCGGGGTTGAGCATTTTGATTTCGCAGCCGCACGGGCCCGTCAGGAAGGCAATCGTCTCCCGAATCGTATCGGCGTTGATCCCTTCCGAGGCAAGAGCATAGAGCGCCCGGGCTCGTCCGAATACCGGAAACACAATCGGCTCGTCCGCATAGTCCCCCAGGTCCGGCTCGCTCTTCAACAGCATCTCCAGCAGCATCCGCTCCTGTGGATCGGAGCGTGAGATTGTCAGCGTCGAGAATTTGTATGACAGCCCGGGCATCTCCAGTTCCTCAGCAAGCTCCGGCGCCATTTCCTTCAACTCTTTCGTCGCCGTGGCCAGTTGTTGGTCAAGCATCTGCATGGCCGCTTTGTCCTTGGCCGCGTTGCCTGATTCGACAACCACCCACACGGCTGTTTGGCCGTCCGTCAGACGCTGGGCCAACTGCCGGCGCTTCGGCGACTGAATCAAAGCCTTAACCGCCGCCGGTGTAAATTCGCCCGTCCAAAACGGTGTCGCCCGGCCTTTTTGCCAGGGGTACCAGATCGCCAGGGCCGGCAGCGTTTCGGGAACGGCCCCGCCCAAAAGACTTGTCACCTCATTTTCCGCCGATGTCTCCAAATCCATCGTCGAGATTCTAAGATTCAGGAATTCCACCTCATCGCCTTTTAAAAGCGAAGAGGCAGGGTCGTCGTCAAGCGGACCGCGGTGGATTATGACCGCTTCATAAGCATCAGGCGCCCAACGCTCCAGAGCATAACGAAAAACAGGAACCGCACATCCAAACACAGGATGGGCCAAATACGCAGAAATCAAAATGAAAAATGCTAAACGTCGGTAGTGTTTCATTTCTGTCTTACCTAAACAGGATATTAATTATCAGAACTTCTTACTTCAATACGATACCCGATTTGCTATTGTTTGTCAAAACAAAGCACTTTTCCATCTTTCATGGCGAGGTATAACCGGCCGTTCGCCGCGGCCATACCATCCCAGACCGGCAGCGAATCGAGCTTATATTCGGCCAGTTTCTCGCCGTCCGAGGCTGAAACAGCGTACAGCACGGCTCCCTGCCTGCTCTCCAGCACAGAATCCTGCTTAGCCAGGGCGCTGCGGTTCTCTGCGTCATCTGGCTCGTAGAAGGCTTGAAGCTCGTCAGCCACGTCCTGCGGACCGGCGACAAACAGCGTTCTGCCGGCGAGTACCATGGCCCGAACCAGCAGCGGCGGTTCTTCCTGGGACCAGCGAACGTCGGCGGCCCACAGCGACTTAATGTCGAAAGCCTGCCGGAGCTGCCAGTCGGAGGAATTGGCGCTTTTCTTCTTGGACTTGGCGTTGTTTTTTTTCTGCTGCCTGTGACACGCTCGATCGATTCGGGCCTGGCAATTGAATAGTACGGTTTTGCGGCATTCTTCTTTTTGCCTTCGATCAGGAGGCAGGTGCGTATGGCCTTGCCGGCATGTTGGCTGTGTCTCAATCCATAGCAGCGGGCGATGCTGCCTGGCTTTTTACGGAAATTCTGAGAGTTATCGATGTTTTTGAGATAATGAGACCGGACGCAAAGAATGCCGCCCGGGCCAAAGTATGACCTTTCCGGTTTTATTTTTGTTTTGTATTTAGATGGCCGGCAGCACGGGGGACGGGGCGGTCTGATTGCCGTAGATGTCACGTGCCTTGACGCGGAAACGCTGAGCTTGTCCGCTTCTTCCAATTATTACTTTGTATGTGTGTGAGCTTTGCCAGCCGCTGCTGAAGCCGGACTCGGTAGTGCACTCGAAGTAATACTCCACGCCGCCGCTTGGGTCTGTGGCTTCTGTCGCAGTCATCTCGGCATAGTAATCCCACGTTCCGCCTCCGCCATAGACTTCGAGAGGTTCGCCGCCAGGAGCCCACCGCATCGGATCGGGGGTTGGAGGTTGGAGATCGACTGTGACCTCTACCGAGTCGCCGGTCGTATTTCGATTGGGCGATTTGTCTCGAACTCTTACAACGAAGCTGTATGTGCCCATCGGCAGAGAAGTAACCCGGTACACGGGGTCATCCTGCCAATTGCTGCTATAGGCCGGATTTGAGGTACAAGTGAAAAAGTATTCTACGCCGCTTTCATCGGATGCCGTTGTAGCTACCATACGAATCGAACCGGCTGAAGATACATAAGGCTCAGTTTTCCATGTAGCCGGATCGGGGCCTGGAGGTGTAGTATCCTCAGGAAAGGTGGTTGCCGAACGCAGGTCTGAGTAGTCGGTTTCGAGGAGATTGGCTGTGTTGCGAGCTTTGACTATGTAGGAATATTCGGTGCCGGCAGTTAAGCCTGTGTCCGTGTAATCCGGTTCATCCTGCCAGCCGCTGTCATGCCCGCCGAGAGAAATGCATTCAAAATAGTACTCCACACCGCCGTCGTCGGTTGAAGTGGCGATAGTTGCTGCCATTTCAATTGCAGTTCTTGAGGTTGCGTAAGGTTCGGTCTGCCATGTCATAGGATCGGGCTGCGGGGGGAATATCTTCGGCTGCCAGTTGTTTACAAGAATCGCGTAATCTTTGAAATCTACCACACCATTCCTGTCGAGGTCTTCGGCTAACGTGACTTCATTGGATAACCACTTGTCCGCCAATAGTAACATATCGTTGTAATCCACCCAGTCGTTGGTATCGTTCACATCCGGATTCAGGTCGGCAATATTACCGGCATCCGACAGTGACATACTTGCCTGGACCGTTCCGCCGTAAGCACCGATATTGATGCGCCTGCCGTGCGGCCACAATTCCGCCGTCCAGTCTGAATTAGAATCATTAGGTTCACCACCGGCATCTATGCAGGGGCTTGTGAGACTATCGTTAATCCAGCTCTGGTCGCCGGGACTCCATCTGCCGGCTTGAGATGTGACGTGGTAGTCTCCATCGACCCAGAAGTCGTCACTTTCATCGGGCGTTTCGTTGTTGTCCCAGTAACCGTTAATGACAAAAAGCGGTTCGGCAATCATATCGCCCGGGCCCATCGTTGCGCCGCCGCCGAAGTTTCCACCTTCATTTAACCAGAAATTATTGTAAGAACTCGTACCTGCTCCATTAATCCCGCCAACGAATTTTCTTGCACTGTTAAATGCGATTATATTGTTGCTGATATTGCCCGGGCATTGGCTCAAAGCTCCGCCGTTCTCTTCGGCGATGTTGCCCACAATGGTATTGTTGTATATTTGGTAACAACTGAATAAGCCGCCGCCGTTGGTGGACCTGTTGCCGGCAATAATGTTATTCCTGATCATGCCGCGGCAATTACTCAATGCACCGCCCGCTATCTGGCTCGTATTTCCAATGATCCTGTTGCCGATAATGTCGCCCGTACATTCGTAGCATGCACCACCTTTTTGGTTTGTATGATTGTAGGCAATTATGTTACCAACAATTTTTCCCTTGCAATAGGACAAACCGCCGCCACCAGGACTATTCGAAAGAAATAAGTTCTCTGAAATAATGTTGTTAGATATGTCCCCATCACAATAAGCTATACCGCCTATGTTGTTTTCTGAAATAATGTTGTTTGTGATTGGTCCGTTACATTTGTATATCCCATACCCGGTATTGGAACTTATCGTATTGTCCGAAAGAATAGGTTCGGCATTGTCTTCTTCTCCATGAATGCCATCACCGCCACAATCTCTGATAACGTTCTTTGAGATTGTTGGCGAAGTGCCATCAGAACAGTGAATCCCTCCGCCTGTGATAGCAAAGCCGGTCAGGACCGAGCGGTTCCCCTCCCCAAAATCAAAAGTCACGCTGTAGCCCGAATTGGTGGTAATAATCGTTGATTGGACAATGTTTGGATCATCGGGATCTTCGCTCGTAAGTGTAACAGACTTGTTGTTGAAAAAAATCCCCTGGTTGTACGTGCCGGGTTTGACAATAATCGTATCGCCGTGTTCGGAAGAGTTGATTGCTTGCTGGATATTGTCGAAGTCCGCAGGCCCATTATCGTCGACAGTGATTATTTTCGCCTGTGAAGTAAATATCGGCAACAGGCATATGAGGGTAAAAACCAGCTTTTTCATCCCAATGTCCATCCTCCAATAAAGTTTGCATTCATAAACAATTATTCTACTATAAACACACCACTAATTCAAGCAAAAAGTATAGCGTCTATTATTCTTTACGGCCTAATGAACTATTCCCCCACAGACTGTTTTCGTTCGGTTCCAAGAGTCTTAGCAGGAATCTTCGTAAGAAAGCCGGTAAAGTCTTACTTTTTCGGACCAATTCTTTTGCTGTAGAGCCAAGGAGCATCCGACAACTCGTAATCGACTATTTCACCGGGTTCGAAGAACAACTTGATTTCGTTCAGAGCCGATTCCGGGCTGTCCGATCCGTGAATGAGGTTATATCTTTGGGAGCAGCCGAAGTCTCCGCGAATAGTGCCCGGCTGGGCTTCATATCCGAAGGTGCTGCCTATCATTTTGCGAACCATATCTACGCAGCCGTCAGCTTCCCATATCATTAAAAGCGACGGCGCCGAACTCATGAACTTCACTGCCGGGGCAAAAAACGGCTGATCCTGATGGGCGGCATAGTGCCGACGGGCGAGATCCGCAGGGATTTGCATGAGTTTCGCCGCGACGAGCATAAGGCCTTTTCTTTCAAGTCGTGAAATTATCTGACCAGCCAAATGCCGCTGTAGACCATCCGGCTTGATAATGATTAAAGTGCGCTCTGTCATTCAAATACTTCTCCGATTTCCGACTTATAATCGGCAATCGGTATTTGGATATTATACTCCCTCAGCTACAATATAAATTTCCACTCGTCTGTTTTGCGGATTACCCTTTTTGCCGGGCTTATTGTCTGCAATAGGCCTATATTCACCAAAACCTCGTGCGCTCAGACGCTTCGAATCGACATTGTTGCTCTCCATTACGTTCAGCACGGCTATTGCTCTATGTGACGATAAGTGCCAGTTGGTAGGATGCTTTGCGCGTGTCTCAGGTTTTTGAATAGGAATATCATCGGTGTGTCCGGCAATTATCACATCGAATTTCCTGCCTTGTTCGGAATTGAGAATTGCAGTAAGCGATGTTACCGCCTCAGTTGCCGATGCCGCCACATTATCACTGCCCTTGTCGAAAAGCAGGTCGCTCTTGAATTTTACTATGCCCCGGCTTGCATCGTATGTGACCATATCGTGTTGCTTGGCAAAGTCTTCCAGTAAAGTACTGAGTTCCACAGGTAGTGCCGCTCCGCCCAAAAGCAGCCTCTGCTGCATCGAAGCGATCAGCTCTTTCTTTTTGGCAAGGTCTTCCTCGAGTGCGGCAATTTGCTGCTGCAGCGACTCGACTTCGATACTATCGGTTTGCTGAGCAGCGGCAAGTTGTTTCTTCATCTGCTCAAGTCGCAACGTATTAGCCGCCAGTTCGGCCTGGAGCTGGTCTATGAGCTTTTGCTGTGTATTGTTTTGGATTCGCAGGTCCTGCAGCTCCGAGCCGCAGCCATTAACAAGTAAAACACAGGCACATAAACTAAAAATAACTGAAAGTTTGACAGTTTGCATCATTTAATCCTTTCCAAAAAGATTAAGATATTCTTCAACCATCCCTAAAATACACAAGCCGTTTAATTATAGGCTCTTACAAACCAACAAATTTTAATTTCTCCACCCTCTGACACAAATTAAACCGATTCGTGATTAACCGTCAAGAATAATCTTTACAAAATATCAACAGCTTTTTGACCGCTTGTGCCCGTACAGGAAAGTTTTGGTAGATTGTACCGGCACTTTGGTATAAAATTTCCAACTTAAATAACTTTACCCTGAGTAATATCGGGAAGAATAAGGTAAAATTATGAACAATCTTTCAGAAAAACTCTAACCTGCAGATTGTATCGCTGCTTGTTGCCGCCGAAGAAGCAGCCACGGTGAGTATATTCAGTAAGAGTTATTAAGCGGTCTTAAGCTTTGGTTTGATATTTGAATAAGATTTTATGAAAGTCTCAGTAGCAGAAAAATGCGGATTTTGTCACGGCGTTAGAAACGCTATCAGTGTAGCCGAAAAAATTCTTGCAGAAGAAAATGATGTCTATAGTTTCGGTCCCATCATTCATAATAAAGATGCAGTGGAGCGGCTGGCAACAAGCGGCCTGAAAACTGTAGGGAAGGTTGAAGATATTCACTCGGGGACGGTTCTTATCCGTTCTCATGGAGCTGCTCCCGAACAGATAGCGAAGCTCAAGGAAAAAGGACTCAATATCGTCGATGCCACTTGTATATTGGTTAAGAGAGTGCAGCATATAGCTGGCGAGCTCGAAAAAGAGGGTTATCAAGTTGTAATTATAGGCGAGGAAAATCATCCTGAGGTACAGGCGGTCGTAGGCTGTGCCAGGGACGTTATCGTGATTGCCGACAAGTCCGATTTGCATAAACTACCACAAAATGCCAAACTGGGGATTGTATGTCAAACTACGCAAAGTCCCGATCACTTCGGCAGGATGCTTGGTGCTATGGGAAGTGGAAGCTTTAGCGAGTTGAAAGTGATCAATACTTTATGCAGTGAGGCGATAAAGAGACAGGAATCAGCAGTGCATTTATGTAAACAAGTCGACATAATGTTTGTTCTCGGGGGCCTGGAAAGCGCCAACACCAGCAGGCTGGCGGAGCTTTGTAAAAAAGTAAATAAGCACACATATCACCTCCAAAACTGGGATGAGCTTGATAAAAGCGTGCTTTCCGGCAAAAACTCGGTAGGTGTTACTGCGGGAGCATCGACTCCCGACTGGATAATCAATGAGTTCGTAAAGAATTTGGAAGTTTTCAATGACAGCAGCCCGTGAGGCTGCGGTTTTCACAAAAAAAAACAAAGACATGCTTGAAATAACGAGCACAATATGGTAATAGTACCGTTTTGGTAAAATATTACTGTGATGAGAATTACATTTGCTGCGTGGGCAAATGGTTTTTTATACATGATTAATTTAATAACTAAAATGTGTGCAGTGTTGCACATAAGCTTGTCGGCGTAAATGTGGGGCGTCGATAAGTCGTGAACAAAAGCTCCACAGAGGGATTTAGTTTAATGGTAGATAGAAATATAGTCAACAAATTAGGTTTAACACAAG
Source organism: Sedimentisphaerales bacterium (assembly GCA_049644065.1). Taxonomy (GTDB): domain Bacteria; phylum Planctomycetota; class Phycisphaerae; order Sedimentisphaerales; family Anaerobacaceae; genus JAFGPJ01. Next base: position 7,949 of record JBARRE010000840.1, read on the forward strand.
AGAAGCTCGAGCAGCAGGTTAGTGAAATGTTCGGTGAGCAGGAAATTGAATTCCTGGAACAAGCTCTGCTGACTAAGGTGGATTTGCGCCTGCCTGGTACTCTTCTTAAAGGAACAATTGTATCGCGGATAGGGAATGATGTTATTGTTGAGGTAGGCCTGAAAAGCGAAGGGATTGTCGATGCGATTGAATTTGACAGTGCCGACGAGATAGAGCCGGGTAAAGAGATCGAAGTTCTGCTTGAAGATACTGACTCTGAAAGCGGTCTTATTTTATTGAACAAACGCAAAGCCGACCTCATGAGAGGTTGGAAAACAATTCTCGATACGAAACAAGAGGGAGATGTTGTTAAAGGCAAGGTCATAAGGCGAATCAAGGGAGGCCTGCTGGTCGATATCGGAGTGCCTGTGTTCTTGCCGGCTTCTCAGGTGGATATCAGAAAGCCGGGCGATATCAGCAGGTTCATCGGCAAAGAGGTGGACTGCAAGATTCTCAAGATAGACATAGAAGGCAGAAACATTGTCATATCCAGGCGCAAACTCATAGAAGAGGAACGCCGGGACAGCAAGGAAAAAATCCTGTCGGAAATCGAAGTCGGCCAATTGAGAAAGGGTATTGTGAAGAACATCGCCGACTTCGGTGTGTTCGTGGATTTGGGAGGCCTGGACGGCCTGCTGCACATTTCCGATTTAAGCTGGGGCAGAATATCGCATCCATCGGAAATTGTCGATCTCGATCAGGAGATAGAATGCGTTGTAGTCGGTGTTGACAAGGAACGCGAGAAAATTTCACTGGGCTTCAAGCAGAAGACTTCCAGCCCCTGGGATGATGTCGAACATCGTTATCCTATCGGGGCAAAGGTAAAGGGCAAAGTCGTCAATGTGATGAGCTACGGTGTTTTCGTACGGCTCGAAGATGGCATCGAGGGGCTGGTGCATATCAGCGAGATGAGCTGGACCAAGCGCCTTGCGCATCCGGGTGAGCTGGTCAATCTCGGGGACGAAATTGAGGTCGTCGTGCTTAGTGTGAACAAGGAAAAGCAGGAAATCTCGCTGGGGCTCAAGCAGACTCAAACCAATCCATGGGCTATAGCTTCTCAGAAATATCCGGTCGGAGCGATTGTTAATGCTAAAGTACGCAGTTTGACCAATTTCGGCGCCTTCGTGGAGGTGGAGCCCGGTATCGATGGTATGATACACATTTCGGATTTGAGCTGGACAAGAAAACATAGCCATCCCGGCGAGGCCCTGCACAAGGGTGAGGAAATAAAATGTATTGTTCTTGAAGTTAATGAAGAAAAGCGGCGGGTGTCCATGGGCATAAAACAGATGACCGAAGATCCCTGGATACGTGCCATCCCTGATAAATACATTCCGGGACATATTATCAAGGGCAAGGTGGCAAAGCTTACTAATTTCGGCGCATTCGTTGAGCTCGAAGAGGAATTGGAGGGGCTGTTGCATATTTCTGAACTCGCCGACCACAAGATTGATAAGCCTCAGGATATTGTTAAGATGGGCGACGAAGTTGAAGTAAAGATTCTAAAGGTTGATACTGATGCCCGTAAAATCGGTTTGAGTTTGCGAAGGGTTAAGTGGGCTGCTGAGGAGCAGGAAGCCGAGACAGGCCGGCAGCGGGCCCCATCAGGTCCTGAGAGAGTTCTCTCCGATGCAGATGTAGCCCAACTTAGAAAACAGAATGAGACTCCTGACGAAAGCAAAACCACTGATGCCGATGCCGAACCGGACCAGTCAGATGACCAGCAAGGCCAACCGCCTGAGGCCGTAGTAACAGATGAACCACAGGAAAAAATGACTGAGGATTCTTCGCAACCAGAACTTAAAACACCGGAGGAGTCCGAGCAGATCCAATCTGAGCCTGAGCAAACTTCGGAAAATCCAGATACTGACAGTCAAACCGATGACGATCCAGAACTTAAAACACCGGAAGAGTCCGAGCAGGTCCAATCTGAGCCTGAGCAGACTCCGGAAAATTCAGATACTGACAGTCAAACCGATGACGATAACGCCGAAAGCAGCGCAGAATTGAATAAAACCGAGTAACCATAAGCTATTGAAACTTTCGTTGAGGTTAAAAAGCTTCCCTTGTGAAGACAAAAAAACTTCGCTGTAAACCGAATTTTGGATAAATATTTCTCTGTAGAGTATTTTTAAGAGCCTGTAATCACTGAATTTGCGTATTTTTGCAGAATTTAATCTAAAATTTGGCATATTTTGCGATATCTTTCTTGACGGATATAGGGATAGTTTGGAACAAATAGTTAGGTGAAGTCAGGTAGCTCTTATGGATTCTGGCGAAGACTACGTTCAGTTCCCGAACCAACTTTTAGTCGGGACCGGTTCCTTCAGTAATTGTTAAAAGCTGATCAACTGCAATATCCTTAAAAAGATCAACTTCACCGCCGATCCATCGTACCTCGATAAGATCCACCTTTTCACGGTTCCCTAACCCAAAGTGAAGACGCGTGCCATAATGGCTTTGATACCCCCGGCCGCTATGAACTTCATCGAGAAGAGTCAAATCACCTGCCACTACCTTGACGTGCGCTCCCACACCATTCCGGTTGGTCTTAACTCCGCGCAGACGTACTTGCAGCCAATGCCCTTTGGAAGGCGAATCGTTTCTCAGAATGGTAGGTTCCCGCCGGGAGTTTAATATCACCACATCCACATCACCATCGTTGTCTAAATCGTCAAAGCCGGCACTGCGGCTACTAAGCTTTACCTTCATTCCGTCACCGCTTTGCTTTGAGACGTTGACGAATTTGCCGTCGCCGGTGTTCATTAGAAGGACGTTTGTTGCAAAATAGGTAGACCTGTCGTCGAAAAGGTCGACGTTGTCCAACAGATGGCCGCACGCGACGAAGATGTCACGGTCACCGTCGTTATCGAAGTCCACGAAACCGTTACCCCATGTCACGTGTGCTACAGTCCCTTCTCCTGCGCCGGTCAATCGTGTCACATCATCGAACACATTGTCACCCAGATTCTTGTACAACGTGGCCAACTGCCCCTGGTAAGACGTCACATAGAAATCCAGCAACCCGTCGTTGTCGTAATCGCCGAAATCGGCCCCCATGCTTCCCTGCCCATCGCCGTGGGTGTCGTAAGCAACGCCGGCTATAAGACCCACCTCTTCGAATTTTCCTGTACCGTCGTTCTCAAAAAGAAAATTTCCTGCACCGTCGTTGGCCACAAATATGTCTGTATCACCATCATTGTCATAGTCGCCGCAGACCATTCCCATGCCCCAACTCACGTGCTCAGCCACACCCGCACTCCTACTGACGTCGGTAAACGTGCCGTCACCATTGTTGCGATACAGCACATCCGCCACCGCAGGGAAAGAGGCCGGGTTAGTGTAGACCGGAAAGCCATCCGCTACACCGGTCTTGTGTTTCTCATAGGAGAAATCAAAATAGTTTGAGACATAGAGATCCAGATCGCCGTCTTTGTCCATGTCGAGAAAGCACGTACCGGCTCCCGTGTAAGAGCCATTGGCAACGCCCGCCCTTTCTGTGACATCGGCAAACGTACTATTGCCATTGTTGCGATACAGCACATTCGGACCGTGGTTATTGACATAAATATCGAGATCACCATCATTATCATAATCGCCCACCGCGACGCCTAAGCCGTACCCCGTGTCACCCACCCGTGTCTGTTCGGTCACGTCGGTGAATTTCCAATTCCCTTCGTTGCGATAAAGCGAGTTCTTCGGCGGGACATCGAATTTGGCCCCTTTCAGCGGCTCTCCGTTCAGGAAATATATGTCAACATCACCGTCATTGTCATAGTCGAATAGTGCCAGACCCCCGGCGACCGTCTCCATTAAGTACCGCTGGCCGCTGCTTCCGTCGGTGTGCCTGAAAGTTATCCCCGTATCCTTCGTAACATCACTAAAGACTATGGATTCGCCGGGACATGTCTGACAGAAGACCACTACCAGCGCCAGCATCAGCATTAAGTTCTGCCCGCAGCGGGTTCGTTGCCAAACATAAGTAAGGGCGTGCCAGTCAGTTCTTCTTCTTGATTCTCTCATATATCTGCCTGTACTTCTGGTTCGTCGGCTGTAGTTTTATCGCCTGTTCCATGGCCTGCAACGCGCCGGCCCGGTCGCCGTTCACATCGGCGGCCCAGCCCAAGAGAAAGTAGGTCTCGGCGTTCTTTTCCAAGGTTTGCGCTCTTTTTGCGAGACCGTGAGCTTGTGCTAAGTTTGTGTTGGTTCGCAGATAGAAGCGCGCCAGCTCGCGGTATCCGGCCGGGTCGTTCGGGGCCAGACTTATGGTTTTCCGAAAGGCTCGCTCGGCCTTCTCGAACAATCTCAACTGGGTTGCGATCTGCCCTATATTCAGATGGGAAAAATGATTGTTCGGATCGGCCCGGGCAATCTTCTCGAAGCATTCAAGGGCTTTGGCGGCGCGGTTGGTCTTGTAGTACAAAGACGCCAACTGTTCCAGACATCGAGTGTTGTTCTGATCGAATCCGGAGGCTCTGTTCAAAAGTTCCTCAGATCTTGCAATATTGCCGCTGTCGCGATAGAGCCGCTCGGCATCGAGATATGTCTTGACTACACTTGCTCGCAACGATGCCAGATCCTCACGAGAGCCAGACTGCCGGGTACTGTAGACGGAGTCGACCTTGTCTCGGAGCTTCCTGAAGACAGCCAGGTAATCCCGGGCTTTGTCGCGTTGCCCCATCCTTGTGTAAACCATGGCCAGACCATAATGCGCATGACGGTGTTCAGGTTCGAGCCTGATCGTCTGTTCGTAGTGTTCTATGGCCTTATCATATTCCTTCTGCTGGCGATAGGCTTCGGCGAGCTGAAAACGAGCAGTGAAAGATGATGGGAAAACCTTGATCTCTTGTTGAAGTTCTGTGATAGCTTCGACATATCTGCCCGTGTCCATAAGAGCTTTGGCGATGTCACTCCGCAGGTCCGCGGCATCGGGCCTTATCTCCAGAGCTTTTCTCAGAAGCTTCACTGCCTGATCGAACTGCTCCTTCTCCAGAGCGATGCGCCCCATGTTCCACCAGGCATCGAAGTGCTTAGGATCTATTTCGAGGCTTTTCTCCCAGAACTTCATAGCCTCGGTAGAATTGCCGTGTCTGGCGTACAAATCCCCCATCAACATGTAGGAACCGTCGCTCTCAGGAAATTCCTTCATTATGTGCCGGGCAAGTTCCATCTCCTCTTCTTTTAATGCAGCAATTTGTTCTTCATAGGTCAATTCGGCAGTAGTTGTCTTCGATTCAAACGAACCCGATGACTGCTTTGCCTCCTTAGGTCTATCGCTTGCGGTAGAAAAGAACCACCGCAAAAAGATGCCAACGATGACGGCGCACACGATCAGCCCAAAGATCAACGCCCACGGGGCTCTTCTCGGCGCAGGCGGTGTGGTCGTGTGCAAACGCCCGGATTTCTTTCTTTTCCGGCCCTTAATTTTCTTACGCTTACTCATTACAAACTACCCGGGATTTCCCATATACACTTCACTGAAACACTCCTGCAAGCTTCAAATCCCATAATACCAGAATTTCATCTCAATCCTAATAAATCTCTCGGCAGATTCAGCATGTAGTGTCGCAAAAAATGCCATAAAAGCAAGTATTTGTGTGAAGAATCCACTTTTCCTACTATGTTGGCATACCGTGACCGCTGTTTACATTCCGGAACATAGCTTGAATGGTCTCCATAAGCCCCATATTATCAGATTTCAATCTAATTGCCACCTACTACCCGGGAAATCCGGTATTACGCTTTTTTTCGCAATTTGGCAGAAATATTAGTAATTTTTCAGATTTTTCTTGACGTACATATGGATAGTTTGGTAAAAATAGATAAGTGAAGTCAGATAGCTCTTATGGACTTTGACTAACTGGCGTGTATAACATCCATAGTTCCTGGGCAACCACCTAAGGCGTATTAGGTGGAGGGACGGAGTTGGAGTAGGGTTTGTGCTTTGTATTTAGCGTATCTGCACATCGACTTGCAACTCAAACAC
>JBARRE010000841.1:0-5339 GCA_049644065.1 Sedimentisphaerales bacterium
TTATTGTATTGTGCTTTTGAGTTGAGCGAAAATGCGCGAAACTTTCTTTATGTTTGATGTGAAAGGCTAATAACGGCCAGGTATTCAACCTCGCTCATTTGCGAGCAGCCTGTGGTAAACGGGGCGGCAAATATTGCTCTTGAGCCTTTTGCTTTGGCTCCTCAGCATGCTACAGCTTCCTCTGGGCGATTTCCAGGCCGTGTTCGGTCATCAGTTTGGCATCCGACATTATTTTCTCAGCGTCACCATCGGCGATAATTCGGCCCTTGTCGAGCAGGATGGCCCTGTCGGCAAGAGAAGCTGCGAAGCTCATATTGCAGGTGGCGATGATCAGCGTCTGGGGCAGAGAGCGGAGCAGCTTCATAAGATTGTTGCGGTTTCTCGGGTCAAGGCTACCGTCCGGCTCGTCGAGCGTAATGATCCTGGGACTCATCGCGAGTATGGTAGCGATGGCGGCGGCCCGTTTCTGCCCGGCCGACAAGTGGTGCGGGGCCTTGTCGGCCATTTTGGCCAGGCCGACGGTGGCAAGGGCCTCGGCGACGCGCATCTTGACCTGTTCCGGTTCCAGGCCCATATTGAGCGGGCCGAATGCCACATCGTCGAATAACGTCGGCATGAATAATTGATCGTCCGGATTCTCCAGGCAGCAGCCGAGGCGGGTGCGGATTTTCTTGATGTTCTTGCTGTTGACCTCCAGACCGTCTACGAGTACTTTTCCCGAGCCCTTGGCGAAACCCGCCATGGCAAGGAGCAAAGTCGATTTACCCGCTCCGTTCGGGCCGATCAAAGCCAGTTTTTGGCCGTGCTCGACACTCAGGCTTATATCACTCAGAGCTGGTGTGCCGTCCGGATATCTGTATGTAAAATTCTCTATTTCAATCGCTTTAGACATTGTTTTCACTGCAAAATCGGTTTTACGAAAAAATATAGCCCCGACATGAAAACTGCTGCTGTCAGGACAAAGAATAAATCGCAGCGTCGAACTTTCAGTTTCGAGAGCGTGCGCCAGTTTCCATCGAAGCCGCGGGCCTGCATGGCAATGCTGATGTGCTCTGCGGTGTCGATGCTGCGGATAAAGAGCGAGCCGAGCATGGACGCTGCGGTTCTTAGCTCCGTTTTGAATCCGAGATTCCTGAGTTTTCTGCCGGCCCTGGCGCGCAGGATGTGATGCGCCCGGTCGATAAGGACAAAGATATAGCGGTACAGAAATCCAAGCTGGATAACCAACAGCCTGGGCATGCCGAGCCTTTGCAGGCCGGCGAGCAAATCGCTGAACCGCGTGGTCGATACCAGCCCTATCAGAGCCAGCATTGTCACGATGAACTTTCCGAGAATGACAAAACAACGCAGCCATCCGAGAGAGCTTTGCCACGAAAACGGCCCAAAGCTGACGGCGAGAGGCGTCCTGTCATACAGCGGGCAACTCAGTGCCAGCACCAGTACAAACGGGCTGACCAGCAGGATTTGCTTAAAGACAAACTTCAGCGGAATCCCGGCCCAGACCAGAACCGCAAACGGCCCGATCGCGTAACAGGCCAGAATGCTCAACGAGCTGCGCGGCAGGGAAATCACCACGGCGGTAAATACGAGCACGACCAGAAACTTCACCCTGCTGTCAAGTCGATGGATGGCTGAGTCCTGGTAAGCGAATTTATCGATGTGTGCGTGGTGCATGTTCTGTATCTCGCTTTTCGCATCTTCGGAGAGATATGCCTATGATACCTGCCTCCTTCTGAGCATCCACGCTGTAAGCCAGATGACGGCCATTGTCACCGCCGAGCCGACGACACCCGCGAAGCTGGTCCAGCCGGCTCCGATATCGGCCTGCCCGTCGGCGACCTCACCAAGCTTCGACGCCCGCGCTGAATAATCGGGCATCAGGGAATATTTTGACTGAAAGTCGTCCACTGCGGTAATTCTGGAGTCCGGGTTGGACACTACAGTTTCGAACTCGGGCTCATCCGGCCGTTCGGCGTAGCTCCATTCGAGCCCATCGGGAAGGTCGGAGGCGAGCAAAGACAATCCCGCGCCGATAAGCACTGCAAGAATTCCCAGCGTTGCGAGCACGGCGTTTTTGCTCAGCCTGACCGTCCCCGGCAGAGAATCGGCCACGATGTCGGGTCTGAGCTGCTGGAGGTATGCCAATACCGTCACCGTGACCAGCCCCTCGACAAATCCGACCAGGAAATGGACGCCGATCATCGTGATTAGAAAAGTTGACAGCGGAACCGCCAGGACGCCGGACAATGTCGCCTGGATTGCCACGAGAATCGCGCCGGCTTCCATCGCAATCACGCAGGCCAGCATCGCCCCAATGTACACCTTCAGACTGCTGAACTTGCCGTTTGTAATGGTTCTGTACAAAAAGTAGCCCAGGTAGCTCGGTACCAGGCCGATATTGATAATGTTGCATCCGAGGGCCAGCAGGCCGCCGTCCTGGAAGATCAAGCACTGAACAATCACTACCGAAGATATGACAATCGCGGCCAGGTGCGGGCCCAGTATAATTGCAAGCAGCACCGCCCCGACCATATGTCCGCTCGTGCCGGGCATTGCCGGAAGCTGGAAATTGACCATCTGGGCGGCGAAAACGAACGCGCCCAGGATCCCCATGAGAGCAAGCTTTTCGGCGGCGATTACCTGCCTGACCTTCCTGCAGATAAAACCCAGACTACCGGCCGCGATAGCCAGCGTCCCGGCAGCAACCGGAATCGAAAGCAATTCATTCGCCATATGCATAATAGAAACCCTGCTACATCTTGTTGCTCAGCTTTTATAAAAAGTTAAACAGACCATTACAGCCTGCGCATAAAACTAACAAAATAGTGCTACCGCGTCAAGGAAATGATTTGAAGTTACTGGTAACAACAGGGATAAAATTTTAGAGTCAAATTTTGCTTGACGTGGAGTCTTCAGCCGTTAGAATTTCTAATTTAGAGAATTGGCGTATAGTTATGATATAGTTAGTGCCAATAGGTAAATATGACTGACCTATCGAGAAAACATGTTAGGTTGCATAAAACAGCATCCATTACGATTTTTGCCGCATATTTGTTTGTTGCTACTTCAGTTGATCTATTCCACACTGAAGAACATATGTTTGGCGATAATCATTCTGGCACAGCCAACACTATATCCTCTAATGCTCCATGCCCGGCCTGTACATTTTTAGCCGGCCATCATTCCACAGGAGTCAGTTACGCTTCGGCGTTGCTTAACGCTGAACATCTTTTCACCTCACAATCCTTACCCCATTTAGCGGCTATACTCTGTAATGAGTGGGCCTGTTCCATTGGCTCACGAGCTCCCCCAACGGCTACCATATCTTAGGGCATGAGTTAGAGTATTGATACTCTGCTCCCTCTGCAATCCCAAGTTTTTCAAGACGCCGGGTTTATCGTAGGCACCGACGAAACAGTAATCCGAAGTCCGAAAGCCATGAAATACAGTGGCTGACGAGTTGCACTTATAGGGAGGTATAGATATGCGGATCAAAAAATTAGTCTGCGTACTTTTCCTTTTCGCTACCGTGTGTATGTCGAATGTAGGTCTTGCCCAGGATAAGGAGACCAAAGATGCCGAGCTTGCGGAGTTGAAGCAGCAGATCATCGAATTGCAGCGGCAGATGCACGAAGTGAAAGGAAAGCACGAAAGCCAAATCAATTCATTGAAAGAAAAAGTCAAAGAACTTAGTGAGCGTGCGGGTGCTGCTGAAGAGGCCGGAACTGAGGACGAAATGGCACGTCTCCGCGCGATGGCCGAAAGCGCGGCCGGCGAAAAGAAGGAACAGAAAACCCCCGAGGAAACTGTCTATAAATTCGGCGGCCTTAGCCTTCAGCAGCTTAATCCGGAGATCAGCGTCTCTGGAGATTTTCTCGCTTATTACAGACACCAAGACGAAACCAGAAAACGAACTGATGCTTTCCTCCGGGGCGTCGAATTAAATTTTCAATCCTATCTTGATCCTTTTTCGAGGTTGAAGGTTACGACGCATATAAGCGATGACGGCGTAGATGTGGAGGATGCCTATTTTACACGTTTTACAATCTTTGAAAATGCTAATCTGGATATTGGCAGGTTCCGACAGCAATTCGGCGTGGTGAACCGCTGGCACGAAGATGCACTCGACCAGGTTCAATATCCTTTGGCCTTACAAAGAATCTTCGGTGATGAAGGCCTTAATCAAACAGGCGCATCTGTTGAGTGGACACTGCCTCAATTGGGCCAGGCTTATCAAGGACTGACTTTTCAGGCGACTAATACTGAAAATGAACGTTTGTTCGGTGGAGATACATTAGGCAATCCTTCACTGCTTCTCCACTATAAGAATTACCGAGACCTTTCCAGAGATACGTACTTCGAGTTTGGCTTGACGGGGCTATGCGGCTGGAATGATGAATGGAGAGTGGACAAAGGAAGCGGGCTTGAAAACGAACACGATGCATTAGGGACTCAAGTATTTGGTGCCGATGTATCTTTTCTCTGGGAACCCGCGGACCGGGCAATCTACCGTAATGTGGAATGGCGCAGTGAGGTATATGTTCTCAATCGAGACATCCTGGCCCCGGACAATACCGGCAGAGATGATTTGGATGCCTGGGGTTTTTACAGTTATCTGCAGTCTAAAGTAGCTCGAAACGCTGATATTGGAATTAGATATGATTACTATACGCCTGACAGCAAGGGCTATGCTGCCACAACAGGGGCTCCTCTTATGCCATTGGCCTATACTGCTAAAGACGCTTATCGGTGGCAAATATGTCCGTATGTAACCTGGTGGCAAAGCGAATGGGTTAAGTTTCGCTTTGAGTATGACTATGCAGATGGACGCGGCATGGAAAGGCCCGAACACGTAATTTGGTTCCAGGCAATTTTTTCTGCTGGGCCACATAAACATGAACGTTACTAAAACCGAGAAAAGGAGGTAGTAATTATGATTAGAAGAACTTTTCCCATCTTGACCATACTCACTGTTTTGTCGGCAGTATTATGTTTGCACGATGCCAGCATTGCCCGAGAGCAAACACGTCTGCGCGTGCAAAAAAGGGGACGCCTGCAAGTAGTAACAACCTTGTCCGACTATGCTGTGTTAGCCAAAGTTATTGGCGGCGAACGGGTTGCCGTCGATTCAATCGTACATAGCGTCCAGGATCCTCACCATGTAAGACCTAAGCCATCCTTTCTAAATATGGTCATGAAAGCGGATGTACTCATAGCTACCGGACTGGACCTTGAACTCTGGCTGCCGACCGTGGTCAACAGATCCGGCAACAAACACGTTCGCAGCGGTGAGATTGGCTATGTTGCCGTATCGCAAGGCATAGAGCTGGTTGATAAAC
>JBARRE010000842.1:0-2969 GCA_049644065.1 Sedimentisphaerales bacterium
GGATAAGGCTGAACCAGTATTTCAGACGTCTTATGCGGTTGATCTGATGCGGGAACCGCTGAAGGAACCCAGATACGGCTCGGAACGACCGCTATACTTCTGTGTGGTCTTTGGAAAAGAGGGCAAAAACCCGATGTTGGGCGTAGTCGACGAATCCGGAGGCACAGGCGCCGGATATGATGTGGCTTACGTCGACGAAAATATGAACAGTGACTTGATGGATGATGCGGCGAAGGAGTTTCCCCGGCGTGAAAGTGGTAGCCGTACGGGTGAGTTGGAGCCTCGGTTCGACTTCAAAGGACCGTTCGAAGGAGAGACAAGTGCCAAGTATGCACTCAACATCTACTCACTCACACCCAGGTTTCGCGAGAGTATTAAGGGGAATGAAAACTACTTTTTCTGGTATCTGGACATAAAGGATTGGGGCTATTTTTTCATAAACGGCAAGATAAATCTGTTTTCCAGTGCCGCCGAAGCCCTGAAGGGCACGCCTGTTCTCCTTGGGGGCGAATGCAAGTGGGAGATAAGTTCCCAGATTAAGAATGGTAAGCCTGTCGTTTCTGCAGGACTGAAGGACAGAAACGGCTGCACGCTCCGAATTGTCAGGCGGGCAGGCCAGACCGTATCTCCTGCCCTGACTCTCATCAAAGATGGTAAAGTCGAGGCAGAAGAGAAAATGAAGTTTGGCTGAAGCGGCGTATGCGATACGCCCGTCATGTTGGCGGACGGCACATATACCGCAAAGGTCGAACTCGATATGGGACCATATTTGGGAACTGTCAACGGGCAGAAGGAACTCCAGATCAAGGGTAATTAAAGGGTACCCTACATTTGTTCGATAATTTGGCTTGATAATGGCAGGTGTTGACAGAGAACAGCGGCTGGGCTGAATTACCGCGGAGCTTTGGGACGCAGACATCGGCGGGAATCAGGCATGGTGTCCCCGAAATTACAAATTAACTAAGGGAGAAAAAAATGAAACAAAAATATCTAACCAATTTAATTATGGAATCATCTCATTGGATTTCCAGAATGAATAGCGGCATAAAAAACGTCTGTATCATCGTTTTAGCAAGTGTGGTCATTGGGACTGGCATCTATGGTTGTAAGAAGGAGGAACCTCAACAAGAAGAAATCTCGACACCCGTGTCAATTCCTCTGGAAGAGCAGACGCGTGATGTACCAGACCAGGCAGATTCTGCTGATAAGATTCAGTTAGACAACAGTGTCGAATTGACCAAATGGGCGGAAGGTAAATCTCTTGCGGGTTTTATCGCCACAGCATTGCGTGCATATACCGCCGAAAATACCTCAAATGGAGACTATGAAAATATTACAGTGCAAAAGCTTTTTGCTACACCCGAAGATCTTCAAGGATATTTTTTTAATATTGAACATATGACACTAAGTAACGTTTCCTTTGACGAGACTCGTACTGGTAATCTATTACATTATACGATCACGGTGAACAGGCCCGTTGAGAGCTGGAAAATCAAGTCGTTTCAACTGCTGCATACAGGTCAGTGGATTCAAACGCCCTGATCGTAGCCTCATAAAAAGAAATCAGGATTTATTCCGGCCTGGCGATTCAGGAAGGTTCGGAGATTGGGGGAAATTCCGGGGACAAATTACTTATTTCTCCCTATCATTATCGTATCTCGCACAGGATTCTCTAAACAGATGCTTCGAAACTGGCTCGCTCGGCATCCGTAAGCTTTTGGCTTAACACAAGTGAGTCTGTCCGGCACGGATTTTCGGGTGCCTTTCTTAATCGTTATTGGCTTGGTGTGTAGCCCAGTCCTCCCCACATGGCTCGTTGTATTTTCCAGAGGTCTGGATTACCGGTCTGGGTGGACTGTGAGTCGTGCCGCCCCTGGTCTTGCCAGTTTTCGTGCTCGGCCATCCAGCGGGTGCGGGGGTCGCTGAACTTGAAGTATTCGATATGGCCGTCGGCCATACCGATATTCGTGCCAACCCCATGTCGTTTCGTAACTTGATCCCACCAGCGCGGTTGATCGTACCAAAGCGTCCAACTGGAACTGCTCAGCCTGCCTTCATCCAAAAAGACCATGCGCAGTGCCGAAGATTTGATGTCGGTTCGTATCATAATCGGATGCCTATCAGGCATTTCCATGTGACCGCGATGGCCGTTCATGGCATCGGTAATCGAATACGTAATAAGTTCGCCTCGTACGCCGGTTGGGCATTTGAAGAGCTTTTCTTCTTTGACGTATTCGTACAAGCCCCCGTCGCGCAGACCCTGGCGTTGCTGCTCTTCCGATGCGTTGGCTCCCATATAGTAGACCCAGGCCTTCTGTCGTTTTGTGCTGGAACCGCCGAACGTTGGATCTGTTTCCGCACCTGAACTGGTCATTGCTAAAACAATCTTTCCGTCGTTGTCAGAGGCATACATATCCCAGGCTAACAACAGTTGTTTAAGATTGCCCATACAGGACATACGTTTACCCTGTTCTCGTGCAGTGTTAAGGGTGGGTATTAAAATCGCCATCAATATCGCAATGATGGCAATCACGACCAGAAGCTCGATTAATGTAAACGCTCTTAATTTTCGCATAATAACCCCTTTTCTCCTGCCGGAATTTCGTTATCCACCTATAAGGATGCGCAAAACCGGTTATCTGTTCGGCCGGCTAACCTAATTTCCACGGTTTTCTGTACTTATAGTGTAACAAATTATTGGCTTTTTTGTTACCAATAATTCGCTCATTCTTCGGATCCCATTCGATCCGCGATTTCGTAGCCAGCGCGATATTCGCCAATAGAGCGAACGTCGTCGAGCGGTGGCCCGTTTCCAGATCGCAATTGGTTCTCTTACGGCTTTTTACGCAATCGAGGAAATTGCGAATGTGCTGGACGGTAAGGTCGCCATCCATTGCCTTGGTCTCAGACGGCTCAATTGTCGGATTGGCATCCTGGAACTGCCCGCCTCTCGAAGGCACGATTTTGAA
>JBARRE010000843.1:0-3070 GCA_049644065.1 Sedimentisphaerales bacterium
CAAGACAATCAAAGAGCTTAAAAGGTTCCAGGTAATACGTCGAATTGAGATTCAAGAAGTCGAGAAGCAGCAGGCAGCCCCATTCCAAAGTGAAACTGCCACACAGCCGGCGGAGAAAAAAGGCAAATTGAAAAAACAAAGCCAATATATCCAGGACCTAATGAGCACAAAGTCTATTATGCAAAGAGATTATGGCAATAAGCCGGCCGGCCGAATCGAAGAAAACAAAGCCAATTCAAACCCAAACAAAGCCAAACAAAGCCAATTACACGAGTCCGTATTGGCTAAAGTGGTGGGAAAAAGGGCAAAATCGGTCGCGGCAGCTACTGGTTAGCCGGATAAAGCCTATTTGAGAATTGACGGGCGAGCTGATTCGATCCTTATTTTTCGGCTAAGAATGGAGGTCTCAGGGAATGTCTGAACTGCGAAAGAAAGAAAAAATAGTTAAAAACTACCAGAAGATTCGAATACTCAAGTTAAACCTGATAGATATTTCACCGAAATAAGGCATAGCAGTGGAAACCGATGAAATAATATAAAAACAAGAAAAGAAAGAAATACCATGGGAAAAAAACTTAATGCAATTTTGTTATTAATCTTTTCAATTTTACTTTCTTGTGGAGCGGGGTGTACGGAGCTCGGTGGATTTGCAGTTTCGGGAAAAGCCAGCACGTTAGGACTCGGCGGGGAAATTACGACTGGAGTAACTTCGAATGTTAACGCTCGGGTCGGGATAAATACGCTCGATTTAGATAATGACTGGGAATTAGAAGATATTGAATATGATCTTGGATTAGATTTTTTCTCTTTAACAGCACTCGTTGACTGGTATGTCTTTGATGGTTCTTTTCATCTAAGCGGCGGCATTCTGTCAATGGATCATGAAGTCAGCCTTGACGCGAAACCGATTGATAATCAAGAGTTTGGAGATAATACCTACACACCTGATGAGATTGGTATTTTGTCCGGCTGTATAGAAATAGATCAGGTAGCACCTTACGTAGGAATTGGCTGGGGCAACCCGCTTACCCACCACAGGAGGTGGGGATTTACCTGTGATTTTGGCGTTGCTTTCATAAACTCTCCTGATGTTAGTCTCTCGGCAACCGGGCCGGTAGCCGGCCTGGCGGGGGATCTGGCAAAGGAAAGGGCCGAATTAGAAGATGATTTGGAGCCATTTAAGTTCTATCCCGTTATTGCTGTCAGCTTTTTCTATCGATTCTAAACTATAAAAAACCTGATAAATGGCGTTCTTTAACAATTAATATGTTGGATTTTATCCTGAGCTTTTCGCTTTGCTCAAGGGAAATTCCGCGACAAATCTTTACTCAGATCGGCTGGGGATTGTCTTTTACATATAGGGGAAGTTTGCCAGGATGTATTTTGGCATTCCAAAGGCCATTTGGTGAAATCGGTGTTGAAGCTACGAAGTTGTCGATACTCCCGTATCGGGTTTTGGCTCTTCGGGAGACTCGCTGTCTTTTTCGACGCTATCCTGAGGTTGCTTCTCTTCCGGCGGTTGCTTTGAATCGTAAGAATTTTCCCGCTCGACAGGTCGTGGAGGGCTTAAAAGTACTTTCTCGTCCACCTGCAATCCACTGACAATCTCAACAAAGGTATTGTTAAACGCCCCTGTTTGCACCTCACGTTCCTGGGGACCCGAGTCAGTAGCAACATAACAGATTTTCTTGCCGCTACGATTCGCAACTACATGAACCGGGACAATTTTGACGTCGCGTAACTGCTCAACAAGAATCTCAACTTTTGCCGACATTCCCGGTCTGAGGATATCATGCGACCCCTCGATCATGACTTGTGTGGTGTAAAGCTTAACGCCGGGATCTAACCAGCCGTGCTGCGGATCAGGCAAAGGGGCAACCTTAACCACCTTGCCGTGAAACTCCAGGTCCGGATAGGCCTCCACCGTAATTGTCACATCCTGATCGGGCAGGACCTTATTGACCGACGATTCGTGAACTCTAAGCTCGACGCTCATAACGTTGGAGTTAGGAATAGTAAAAATCTTCTGGCCCCGGCGGACCATGTCACCGACCTCGATCGGGTCATCACGCCTTGAGTACCAGTCAGCACTGCTGCCGTAGACGACGATGCCCGGGCTTGGCGCACGTATGACACACGCGGCAATTTGCCGCTCCAGCTTGGCAACGTGGCTCTTCTGGAGATTAAACGAGGCTTCGGTACTTTCGAGTTTCGCCTGGGCCTGGGCCAGTTGGGATCGTGTCTGGGCGATGGTGCGTTCCAATTCACGTTGTGCTTCGTGGTAGTCGCTCACAAGCTGCTTTGTTTGCTTCGGAAAACTATAGAGCTTATACAGCCTGAGCGCTTCAGAGGAACTTTCTTGTTGAATCCGAAACCTGTCCACGTCCAGTTTAGCGCTCTTCAAATCAAGGTCTGATGCGTAATTCGCATCATGAAGCTTTTGTGTACCCGTTAGAACATCTGTCGCTTTCTCAAGCTGTCCCTCGGCAAGAAGAATATCATTTTGATATTGCTTGAGCATTTGCGAAGCCTCGCCGCCCAGGCTGTTGGGATCATCGAGCAATTCCAACAGGACTTCCGTTTTTACCGGTGCATTTGGGTCCCGCACCACCTGTTCGATGAGCTGCTTGGCTGTAGATCCGCCCAGGTAGTTCTGCAGATCCATCAGACCGAATTCAACCGCCAATTCCGCCGCGGCAATATCCGACTCATTTTGTTTTTTCTGGATGATGTAAGCTTCCTGAGCCTCGGTATAAGACGCTTTGGCAATTGAGAAATCGATCTGCTCTCGATTGTAAGTGTCCTGGAGCTCAGCCGCGTTCAATTGACAGAGAATCATGCCATTGTTAACGTCTTCCGGAGTAATCACCGTGCCCTCGGGAATGATACTGGCAATCTCTACGCCGCGCCCCTCCACCTCACACATAATATCCGTTGATTCCTTGGCCTGGATGTTGCCGCTTTCGGTTACTGTGATAATCAAGTCATCCTCGCGCACTGTGAATGTGCCACCTGTGATGCCGGTATCAGCCGATGAGGGCGCTCGCATCCATCCGGACAGCACTAATGC
>JBARRE010000844.1:0-3088 GCA_049644065.1 Sedimentisphaerales bacterium
CAATTGAATTGGAGCAGTACAAAAAGGAGATTGCCGATCTCGAAGGACAAAACAACAAGGCAAGTTTAGAGAGGGACCTGGCTAATCAGAAAGTCAGCCGGCTTGAAGCGGAGGTTTCATCTCTAAAGGAGCAGCGAAAAGAAGATCAGCGAGCCATTGAAAATCTGCGGGAATCAATGCAGCAGAATAAACCCGCCCAAGTTATGCAAGATACCAAAGAACAAGCGGTTATCGAACAGAAACAGCAGCAGAGTATCAAAGAAGGCGAAGAAAAAGTTGTCAAATATGATGCTGATATGCTGAGGGAGATGATTTCGTCAGCCGGTGGTCTTGAAGAAGCTATTCGTCAGATTGTCACTTCTGAAGGGATCGATTCGACATTGCAACAATTCAATGAGAACCCGGCCTATTGGGTTGCCGCTGCGTCTCTGGCACAGGACCCGGAGGCGGCCCTGGCATATCTTGAGAAGGCAGCAGAACTATACCCTGATTCATCGATGGCTCTTACATCATTAGTTGAGGCCCACATTACGCAGGAGCGGATCGATGAATCAACGATGGCTTATATTGATCAGATGAAAAAGATCGATCCGACGAATGCGCTTGCCGATTGTTATGCCGCGTATTGTCAGTTTAATAACGGAGACATCGATGGAGCGCTTCAGTCACTGTCACAGGCAAGTGTAAAAGGCAGATTTGCCGACGACAGTATAGACTTGTTGATGGCGCGAAATGATTATTTTCTAAACGAAGGCAGCTCGGATTCGGTTGCGCTTGGACTTTCGGCGTTCGATTTACCCTTATCGCATATGGGCATGCTCCGGGAGATAGGCGAACATTCCATGGCTCAAGCCGAGGTGCTCTATGCGGCCGGTCAATACGAAGATGCCCTGCAGATTGTAACGGAAGTCTCAAAGCTCGGCGGAACTCTCTCTTCGTCAGGCAGATTTGTAGTTAGCGATCGTGTTGGTATAGCTATGCAGATATCGGCTTTCGAGGAGGCAAAACTGATATATGAGGCTATGGGTGAAGTTGCTAAAGTAACGGAAATTGATTCTCAATTGCTGGCCATTCAGGAGCGGTCCGACACGATTGATATTATGATTCAGGCCTTTGGCGGCGTTTTGCAAAACATGGACGACCAGGGCCTTGCCGATTATGTCAATGGGACAATCCTGAACGGCGAGTTCTCGACTCTGCAGAGTATACCCGAGATAGCGGCGGCTTTGGAACTGGCACGAAAACAGCAGGAAGAAGAATCTTCCGAAACGGACACACCCTAACCAAAGGACAACCGATCCCATTTCTTCAAACAGGAGCTTTAGCATGAAACATTATTTTGCGATGAGCCTAACGGCCATCATTCTCATAACTTCCAGCATATTCAGCTTACGCTCATACGGCCGGCCCCTCGACCTTCGCACGGAACAAGACGGCACGGACTATCGAGTGAAAATCGTGCTGGACGGTGAAGATGTTCTGAATTCGCCGCCGGAAGGCCTCTGGTCGATTGCCACGGAATGGAAAAATAGCTGGCCCGCAAGCTGGATTCATGCCGGGCCGACAGAAATAGAGCACGTGGGAGACTGGACAATTCTGCGAGGTAAGCTTGAAACTGCGGCAGGTACCTGGCGGCTCTCGGATTCGTATCGGCCCGATGGCAACGTCATCAAGTGTATCAGGCGGTTCATTTGGGACGGAACTGCTCCGGCCAAGTTCGTGACACTCTCTGTCCGCTATCAATGCCGGGGCCGGGGCTCGAAGGCCGTACTTCCCGGCATACTCTATCATGGCAATCCATCTGGCGCAAAAAGCGGCAGGGTGCCCGTTTACTCAGGCGAGCCGGGCCAGGAGGCCATCTATGAGGAGCACCGTTTTCCGATGCCCTACGCCAGCCTGGAATGGTCTGCCAATAGCGGCCTGCAGGGAGCGGCGCTTCATTCGCTGCCCTCGCCGGTTCCGCATGGGAACCGGGAAGATCAATGGTGGTCGCTGGGACTGATAGCTAAAGAGCAGGGCACCGAACTGGTGCTTCTATCCGGCCCATGCGCCTCGAACGGAAAGCGAAGCGTCGTCAAGGCCCTTCAGCGTGGTTTTGTTGCGTACGATAACGCTTACATCGATGTCCCGCCTGGCGCCATTATCGAAAAGACGTTTTACCTGGAGGCTTACAAGGTCGCCGGCAAAGGTTCCGGATTTCAGCAGCCGACGCGGACGTCTTTGGAGATTTTCCGTCCCTGTTCCGTCGAAGAGATGCCTACGTTTGGCCGGATAATCGAGGACAAATACCGTTTCGCTAAAACGCGTTGGTATCAGGACGGGGACATAGCGGGTTTTAAGAAATATCCCGACCGCAACTTTTTCGTATTCGGCTGGTGCGGACAAACCGCCGCGCTGGGCTACGCATTACAGGTTCTTGCGGACGACCTGCATGACCCGAACGCCTTGAAGATGGCCACCAGGTCACTCGATTTCCTTTCCACGGCGGAATTCTACGACGAGGGTTTCTACACATGGTACGATTTCAAACAAAAAAAATGGCAGCAGGGTGGCAGGCGGCCTGAACTACTCTCCCAGGGCCAGGCCATGTTGAATTTCGCAAATGCAATTCGCACCGGCAGGGCAAAAAAATTGGATGTCTCACGCTGGGAACGATTCCTGCAGCGGGCGTGTGATTTTCACGCGAAAAGAATCTTAAAGGACGATTGGAAACCACTGTCCACCAATCAGGCCTTTTTTATTGCTCCGCTGTGCAGTGCCTATAAGCTTTTCGACACGGATATTTATCGCCGGGCCGCGGAAAAAGCGGGCAGCGTTTACGCGTCGAGACATCTTAGCATGGATGAGCCCTACTGGGGCGGCACTCTGGACGCCAGTTGCGAAGACAAAGAAGGCGCTTTTGCCGCCCTGCAGGGATTCATGGCGCTCTATGAATTGACGCGGGAGCCCAAAAATCTCAAGTGGGCCGAGCACGCCTGCGACGTTGTCCTGACGTATATGGTTGTCTGGGATATCGACCTGCCTGCCGGCCGGCTTCGCGACCACGGCTTCATGACTCGGGGCTGGACAGCCGTCTCGGTTCAAAATC
>JBARRE010000845.1:0-1801 GCA_049644065.1 Sedimentisphaerales bacterium
ACCCGACACAGTCGGCTACATCCTGCCCTACGAGTATGGCCGAATCATCGCACAGCTTAAATCCGGGGTCCCCGGCATAGACAAATGTATAATAAGCACCCATTGCCACAACGACCTTGGTATGGCGGTGGCAAATTCACTTACAGGCGTGCGAAACGGTGCCCGCCAGGTCGAATGCACCGTCAACGGACTTGGTGAACGAGCCGGAAACGCAGCACTGGAAGAAATCGTTATGGCTATACACACAAGAGCGGACTTCTTTGAAAAATGCGCTGCTAAAACCAACATTAACACCAAAGAAATCCATCGCACCAGCCAGCTTGTTTCCCGACTGACCGGTTTTGTGATTCAGCCGAACAAGGCCGTTGTCGGCGCCAACGCCTTTGCGCACGAAGCCGGCGTCCACGTTGACGGCATATTAAAAGAACGCACCACCTATGAGATTATGACCCCGGAAAGCATCGGCCTGGGCAGCTCGCGCATGGTCCTCGGACGGCACACCGGCAGACACGGCTTCGTAGATAGATGCAAGCAGCTCGGCTTTAAACTCACTGAGACCGAAATCGAACAAGCTTATCAAAGATTTTTGGAAATCGCCGACAAAAAGAAAGAGGTCTTCGACGAAGATGTAGCGGCAATAATCAACGATGAAATACGCGTCGTCGTAGAGAAAATCTACGAGCTGGAATATCTTCACGTAGTCTGTGGAACCGGCACACTGCCGACCGCAAGCGTCAAAATAAAAACTAAAGGCGAAACAAAGCAGGCCGCCGCCTGCGGTGACGGCCCGGTCGATGCTGCCTACCAGGCTATCAGAGAAGCTACCGGCCAATCGCCCAAACTCGAAAGCTACTCAATAAGAGCGGTAACCGGCGGCAAAGAGGCCCTCGGCGAAGCGACCGTTAAAATCACCGACGACGGCCGAACTTACATAGGCAGAGGCGTCTCAACCGATATTATTGAGGCAAGTGCAAAGGCATACATCGATGCCATCAACAGAATGGTCTCAACAAAAGACAAACCCGCAGAGCCGGAACTAAAAGTCGAACTGTAACTACGAACTAAGGACCAATTTATGGCTATGACAATTACTGAAAAAATCCTGGCAAGAGCAGCCGGCAAGGAAAAAACTGCGCCGGGTGAGATTATAGATGCCAAAATTGATATTGTTATGTGCGTCGATGTCACCACCCCGCCGGCTATCTCAATGCTAGCCGAGAAAGGTATAGATAAGGTGTTCGACAGAGAAAAAATTGTTGTAACGCCCGACCATTTCCAGCCTGCCAAGGACATCAAAAGTGCCGAGCTTCACAAACGCCTCGATGAATGGGCAAGGCGACACAAAATAAAATACTACTACAAGCTTGGAAGAGCCGGCGTCTGCCACGCACTATTGCCGGAACAGGGACACATACGCCCCGGCGAAGTTATCGTCGGGCCCGACTCGCACACCTGCACCTACGGTGCCTTTGCGGCATTTGGTACCGGCATCGGCTCAACCGATGCGGCCGCCGCAATCGCAACAGGACCATTATGGTTCAAGGTCCCGGCCTCGATGAAATTCGTCCTCAACGGCTCGCTCGCACCCGGCGTCTATAGCAAGGACGTTATCCTTGCCATAATCACACGAATCGGCGTTGACGGCGCACTCTACAAGGCGATGGAGTTTGTCGGCCCAACACTGGCTGAAATGTCTATGGAAGCGAGAATGACCATCACGAATATGGCCATTGAAGCCGGTGCGAAAAACGGCATCATCGGATTTGACAACACAACAAAGCAATACCTCGATGAGCATCTA
>JBARRE010000846.1:0-2911 GCA_049644065.1 Sedimentisphaerales bacterium
TCTGGAGCGATTGAAATTCTTGAACAAACGCAATTAGACCTGGTTATCACCGACCTTAAGATGCCCAAGGTCAGTGGCCTGGACCTGGTGCGGCATATTCGTGAAAATTTCAAAGATACCGAGGTTATGATGATTACAGGCTACCCCTCAATCGAGGGAGCAGTAGAGGCAGTCAAAACCGGGGCCGAGGAGTTTTTAGCCAAACCTTTCACTGACACTGAGCTTTTGTCTGCTGTTAATCGTGTGCTGGACAAAGCAAGGGTACGCAGGTCCGGACGTGCTAAACCAGACCAAGCAGTTCCCGCACACAAAGGACTTATCGGGAGATCCGAAGGAATGCGGGAGGTTTTCATTGCCATAGGTAAAGCATCGTCTGCGTCAGCCACTGTGCTCATTACCGGAGAAAGTGGTACAGGCAAGGAGCTTGCGGCAAGAGCTATGCACTACAGCAGCATCCGGTCCTCGGCACCGTTTGTGCCGGTCAATTGCGGGGGCATTCCCGAGGGATTGCTTGAAAGCGAATTGTTTGGGCATGTAAAGGGAGCTTTTACAGGAGCAACCGAATCGCGGGCAGGATTTTTTCATGCTGCTGATGGAGGTACGATTTTTCTTGATGAAATCAGCGATATGAGTCTGGCGATGCAGGTCAAACTTCTCCGTGTACTCCAGGATAAAGAAGTTTGTATGGTCGGCTCAAACCGAACGCGTAAAGTTGACGTAAAGATTTTGGCTGCAACTAACAAGGAATTGCAGGGGTTAGTAAAGAAGGGGCTTTTCCGAGAAGATTTATTTTATCGCCTTAACGTCATTACGATTGTTATTCCGCCTCTTAGAGAAAGGGGAGACGATGTGTTATTACTGGCTCATCATTTTCTAACTCAGTTTGCAGCCGAATCAGGTAAAGGAAAGCTTAGATTTTCCGATGAAGCCTTGCAAAGTCTCCGGAGTTATAATTGGCCGGGAAATGTAAGAGAATTAGAGAATGTAATCCAGCGCCTTGTAGTAATGACCGATGGGGACCTTATAGAAGTTCCAGACCTGCCTTCTCTAATGCGTTTTTCAGCTCTTCGGAACACGGGATTCACCCGAACTCTCGCCGAAGTGGAAAACGAATACGTCACCAATGTTCTGGCAAGCGTGGACGGCAATAAAACCAGGGCCGCAGAAATACTCGGTATCGACCGCAAGACCCTGCGTGAAAAGCTCAAAAGGGTCGAGCAATCTCCATCCTGAATTCTCGCTACCGGGTAATTTCTCCCCGGCGGCTCAAATCTCCCCACTTGTGTACCACTTGTAAATGTGTACAGCCGCGTAATAAACTCGATTGCATCAAAAGAATTATTTCGTTAAATACCTTTATTCTATTCAATTAGCTGCGGAATTCTATCGTTGCTTCGCTTTCAAGCCAAACGTAAATGTCAATATGTTTCTATTGTTCGACAGGTGGTACGGTTTTTGCTCCATCCCATGTAATCACGAAGCGCATAATAAGGAATTAAGATATGCCGGAAAATATGAAATATTTTGGGCTTTGTATCAGTTGCAGGAATGCTTCGTCCTGTACATTTCCGCGGGACCCTGCCAAGCCGGCCTTTTACTGTGAAGAGTTCGAGATTGAAACCACAGTTTCTATTATTCCTCCCGAAAAAGAGCAACCGTTAGCGAGAGGTCCTGCTGCCGTCGATAAAGATTCAACCGGATTCGTTGGCCTGTGCAGCGATTGTGAGGGACGCCAAACCTGCACCTTTCCAAAGTCCGAAGGAGGCGTCTGGCATTGTGAGGAGTACCGATAGAATAAGATAAGACTACTGCGAGTTATCAAATAAAGACAATATTTACGCAAATGAAGGGGCCCCCGATAAGTGAATTCGACCGACATCTTAAGAATCCTGGAAAAGCATACTGAGGACAAAGGCAGACTTATTGCCATTCTCGAAGAAATTCAGGATGAATATGGCTATCTTCCCGAAAAGTCGCTTCGAATAGTGAGCGACGAAACAGGCTGCTCTATGGTCGATGTATATGGTGTTGCTACATTCTATCGCTCGTTCAGTTTGACACCTCGAGGTAAGCATCTCATCTGTGCATGTCTTGGTACAGCCTGCCACGTTCGAGGTGCACCCCGGATTGTCGAAGAGTTAGAGCGGCAATTGGGAATTAAGGCCGGCCAGACGACTAAGGATAAGGAATTTACACTGGAAACAGTGAACTGCTTGGGGGCCTGCGCTCTCGGGCCGGTTGTTGTTATCGACGGTCATTACTTCTCACAAGTCAGAAAATCAAAGGTTAGTCAATTATTAGATGATGCCCGGAATGGATTCGGCAAACTACATATAGAAAAGGATGAACGAATCTTCCCCGTTCATGTGAGCTGTCCCCATTGTAATCGTAGTCTGAAAGACGATACCTTTGCCATTGACGGGCACCCATCGATCTGTGTAACCATATCCTCTGACCACAAGCAGGGTTGGCTAAGACTTTCTTGCCTGTATGGTAGTTACAATTTTGCTTGCGAGTTTGATGTTCCCATGGACTCGGTAGTAACTTTTATTTGCCCGCATTGTGGTGTGGAATTTCCCAGCACATTGGATTGCTCGGTGTGCGCCGCGCCAATGGTGCCAATGCTCATAGATGGCGGGGGCATAGTACAGATTTGCTCGCGTTGTGGTTGTAAGAACCATATGTTGGATTTGGTTTAACCAAAATAATGTAAAGGGAAATCAATTGTTCGGCACTTGCTTGTGCGGGTGCAATCTCACCTTTGCGAAAGCGGGGGTGTTTCCAAGGGGCGACAAAGTGTTAAGATTATCTTCTATAAATGAGCTAAAAGAATTACGGAGAGTGCTTTTTGATGCCAGTGATGAAAACATTCCCTGCATAGTTATTCCCACAGGGACATGCGGTCAGGCCA
>JBARRE010000847.1:0-6841 GCA_049644065.1 Sedimentisphaerales bacterium
CCACTGTCCAGGTGCTCCCAATTGACCATCCATGGCAGCGCGCCAAAGATGACGTATGCAACTAAACATTTTCATGACCACCGAACGAGATACGCTGTTCGACCACAAATCCATAACAACTATCTAAATTATACACAATAAAATAATTGTGTCAATGGTATAATCACAAAATAATTGTGTTTATCGACAAGATCAAGGGGAAAAAATACTTTTTTTAAAAAAAGTTGTGCGAACCAGCATTTCTGGTCAAAAAATCGTCGTTTCCTTTTTTCTGTGCCTTAATAATTTCTGCACATAATCTACCAATCTTTTTCAATTTGTGATTTTCAGAAAAGACGAAGGTCTTAACTTTGATATATTTACGCAGTTCTGCCAAGTTCTCTGAGATAAAGTGACTGAACAAGATGAAAACTTATAGCCATCTCTAAAATTATTTTGAAAATCTGCGAATTTTCTGGTTGCAAAGGGATTCTTTGTCGATATAATTTATATTATGAACGGAAAACGTATAGTTTGTTCGACCTTCCCGGCTGTTATCAGCCTTAGCCTGCTCCTGCGCCGTTAGGCGCAATAATGATACTTCCCCAAAAATCTATTCTATCCGTTGTTTTTTCAGTAAATTCTTAGCAATTTGACCCTGGTTGGGGCATAATCAGGCCCAACAGGGCTGAAAATAAACGATTAACCGCAGAGAACGCTGTGAACGCAGAGAAAAGCATGATTTCAAAAATCTCAGCGGGCTCAGCGAACTCGGCGGTGAAAAAGGAGACAAAGATGTCTAAAGAAAAAGTACAAATATTCGATACGACGTTGCGTGACGGCGAGCAGGCGGCGGGGACGCGTTTGGGGGCGAGAGAGAAGCTCGAAATCGCCCGGCAGTTGGTGCGGCTGAACGTCGATATCATCGAGGCCGGCTTTCCCGCATCGTCGCCGGAGGATTTCGAGGCGGTGCGGCTGATTTCCGAGAATATCCAGGGGCCGGTCATCTGCGGCCTTACACGGGCTAGGAAAGAGGATATCGACGTCGCCCGGAAGGCTTTGGCCAAGGCAAAGCGCGCCCGCATCCATACGGGGATCGGCGTCTCGGAAATCCATATCGTGGGAAAATTCGCCGACGAGAAGTACGGCAAGACGATAGGCGAAAAGCAGGCGACGATTTTGAAGATGGGCGTCGAGGCGGTTAAGTACGCGGCCGAATTCGTCGAGCAGGTCGAATTTTACGCCGAGGACTCCGGCCGGGCCGACCGGGCCTTTCTCTACGAGATACTCGAAGCCGTGATCGACGCCGGGGCGACCGTTTTGAACATCCCCGACACGACGGGCTATGCTATGCCGGAGCAGTATGGCGCCCTCATGCGGGATATTCGGGCCAACGTGCCGAACATCGACAAAGCGATTTTAAGTGTCCACTGCCATGACGATTTGGGCTTGGCGGTCGCGAATTCGCTTGCCGGCGTGAAAAACGGTGCACGGCAGGTCGAGGGAACGATTAACGGCGTGGGCGAGCGGGCCGGCAATGCGGCTATCGAAGAGGTCGTTATGGCGATACATACCCGGCGTGACTTCTTCGACGAAGTGGAGACCAACATCAACACGCGCGAGTTCTCTCGCACGAGCAAGATGGTGGCCGACATGCTCGGAACGCCCGTCCCGGCCAATAAGGCGATTGTCGGCCGCAATGCGTTCGCGCACAGCTCCGGGATTCACGTGGACGGATTTTTGAAAAAGCGCGAAACGTATGAGATTATGAGGCCGGAGACGATCGGGCTGGCCGAGAGCCGGGTTGTCTTGACGGCCCGCACAGGCCGACACGGCTTGCGGCACCGTCTCGAAGAGATGGGATACACGCTGTCCAAGGAAGAGCTTGAGAAGACGTACGAGCGATTTTTAGCCGTGGCCGACAAGAAGAAAGAGGTCTTCGATGAGGACCTTGCCGCGATTATCAGCGATGAAATTCATATTGTCGAGCACGTGTACGAACTGGAATATCTGCATGTGGCCAGCGGGACCGGCACGTTGCCGACGGCGAGCGTCAAGATGAAAATTAAAGACGAAATCCAACAGGCGGCGGCTTGCGGCGACGGCCCGGTCGATGCGGCGTACGAAGCCATTCGCCAGGCCACGGGATTGTCGCCGAAGCTGGAGAATTATTCGATCCGCGCTGTGACCGGCGGCAAAGAGGCGCTCGGCGAAGCAACTGTCCGAATTACCGAAGACGGCAGAATATTCACCGGCCGGGGCATCTCGACCGACATCATCGAGGCTTCGGCCAAAGCTTACGTCGATGCCATCAACAGGATGGTCGCGGCGAAAGGAAAAGGCGGACAGCCCGAAATCAAAACGGAACTTTAATTAAAAGAGAGCTAAGCAGAAAATGGGAATGACATTAACCGAGAAAATTCTGGCAAGAGCGGCAGGCAGGAAAACAGTTGTGCCGGGCGAGCTTGTCGATGCTAAGATCGATATTGTGATGTGTCACGATGTGACGACGCCGCCGGCGATTTCGATGCTGGAAGAGAAGGGTATCGACAAAGTGTTCGATCGCGAAAAGATCGTGGTCACGCCCGATCATTTCCAGCCGGCCAAGGACATCAAGAGCGCCGAGCTTCACAAGCGGCTGGACGGCTGGGCGAAGCGGCACAAAATCAAGCACTATTACAAGCTCGGCAGGGCGGGCGTCTGCCACGCGCTGCTGCCCGAGCAGGGGCACATCCGGCCGGGCGAAGTGATCGTCGGCTCGGATTCGCACACGTGCACCTACGGAGCCTTTGCGGCGTTCAGTACCGGTATCGGCTCGACCGACGCGGCCGCGGCCATCGCGACCGGGGAGCTGTGGTTCAAGGTCCCTGCTTCGATAAAGTTCGTCCTTAACGGCCCGCTCGGGCCGGGCGTTTACAGCAAGGACGTGATTCTGGCCGTGATTGCGAGAATCGGCGTCGACGGCGCTCTCTACAGGGCGATGGAATTCGTCGGCCCGGCCCTTGCCGAAATGTCGATGGAAGCTCGAATGACAATAACCAACATGGCCATCGAAGCCGGCGCCAAGAGCGGTATAATCGGTTTCGACGACGTCACCAAACAGTATCTGGACGAGCAACTAAAGGAAAAAACGTGCTACGCCGTGTACGATTCCGACAGTGACGCCGAATATCTCTCTACCGAAGAATTCGACTGCTCATCGCTCGAGCCGATGGTGGCCTTGCCGCACCTGCCGAGCGGCGGCGTGCCCGTCGGCGAATGTGCCGGCAGGGAAATGGACCAGGTCTATATCGGAAGCTGCACGAACGGGCGGATCGAGGATTTACGAATCGCGGCAACAATTCTCGACGGCAAAGAAGTTGTCATTCGCACGCTGATCGTGCCGGCCACACCGGGAATCTGGAAGCAGGCCAAGGATGAAGGTCTGTTCGATATCTTCTACGAAGCCGGCTGCGTAATCGCTGCTCCGACCTGCGGCGCGTGCTTAGGCGGATTTATGGGTATTCTCGCAGCCGGCGAAAAGTGCATAAGCACGACCAACCGCAACTTCGTTGGCAGAATGGGACATCCCAAGAGCGAAGTCTATCTGGCCAGTCCCGCAACGGCGGCGGCAAGCGCGGTCGAAGGGAAGCTTGCCGACCCGAGAAAATATTTGTAGGGATGGATGATCGGAGGTTCCGTTTACCATGAAAACAGCAAGCAAAACACTCACGATTGCCCTGGCAATGATAGCTCTTTGTGTAGCGCTACATTCTTCGGCGCAAGCAGCCGTACTCACTCACGGTCCTATGATCGGTCACACTACGGATACCACCACTCAGATATGGGTTCGGACCGATGGTCCGTGTAAGATGCAGGTTCGGTTGACATCCAAAGACGAAACGATTGTTTCAGAAACGATTCGGCTGGTACTGGAAGACAACTTCTGTGGCAGCGCGGAGGTGATGGGCCTTTCACCCAAGAACACATACAGTTACCGTGTAATCCTCGACAATAAAGAACAGCCCTGTCCCGTCAAGCAGGAATTCACTACGTTTCATCGCTATGGCGAAAAATGTATCATCCGAGTCGGTTTCGGACATTCTCTCAGAGGCGAGGGGACTCATAGTATCTGGGATGCAATAGGGGCCAAGAAGCCTGACCTGTTTATACTTATGGGGGACAACATTTACTCGGACAGCACCGAGCCTGGCAAGCAGCGCAGAATGTACCTGCAATTCCGAGCTGATCCACATTTTCGTACCTTCGGCGCCACCACGCCCATCTATGCGGTCTGGGACGACCATGATTATGGAGCTGACAATTCAGATCGCACTCAGCCGGGTAAGGAGCGTTCGCTGAAGACCTTTAACGAGATTTGGCCTAATCCAAAGTCGCAGGCCATCCACAGCCCCGGCATCTGGAGTCGTTTCACCGTTGGCTGCGCAGAGTTCTTTCTAATGGATGTCCGCTATCATCGCTCGCCCAACGATGATCCTGACGGCCCCGAAAAAACTATGCTTGGTGCTGAACAGTTTGACTGGCTCAGGAAATCGCTGGCCGACTCATCGGCGGTCTTCAAATTTCCTGTCTCCGGCAGCAGTTGGAACTGTGGCGGGCCGGAAGCCTGGAATCACACATTCACGTCTGAATACGACTCTCTCCTGGCCCACATCCGGGCAAAGCGAATCGAAGGCATCATTCTATTGGGCGGTGACCAACACATGTGCAAAGTAGCTGTTCGGCCCCGAGAGTCGTGGAACGGCTATGACCTGCATGAGTGGATGGCAGGTCAACTCTGGAACGGAAAAGCAGACCGCAGGAAAGGCTATTTCCGAGCGTTCGGACTTATTACTGTCAATACAGAAGAAAGACCTGCCAAGGCACGCCTGGAATTCTTTGATTTGAACGGCCGGCCACATCATGGCCGACGTATATTATACACTGAGCTTGGCGCCCTGCGAGCACTTCTGGACAGTCCCCGGGGCGCTACGGATGTCTCACAAGAGAATCGAAGATACATTGATAGGTTCAGACCGGGAACCTCCGGCCCGCTATGGGAAACCTTGCCTGTTACTACCGGCGAGACTTTAACCGAACAAGATCTTCGCTGGCCACAAAGCAAATAGAACGATAAGGAGAGAGTACCAAATACCTTGTTTAGGATATTAGAATTTGGAATTTTGAGAGTAGAAGAGGTTAATTATGACTAAAGCACACGTATATAAAAGAGACCATATTAATACCGACGAAATAATCCCTGCAAGGTACCTCAATACCGATGACCGGGCCGAGCTTGCGAAGCATTGCCTGGAGGATTTGGACGGGGACTTTGTCAACAAAGTCAGGGAGGGCGATGTAATCGTAGCCGGCGAGGATTTCGGCTGCGGCTCATCGCGGGAGCATGCCATCTGGGCAATCTGTGGGGCGGGCGTCGCCACCGTGATCGCAAAATCTTTCGCCCGAATCTTCTATCGCAACGCCATCAACAACGGCTTTTACCTGATCGAGTCTTCCGACGCTCCGGAAAAGATAAATGACGGCGATGAGCTTGAGATAGATTTCAAAGCCGGCTCGATAAAGAACAAAACATCTGGTGTAGATATTATGTTTAAACCGCTGCCGGACTTCGCCCTCGAAATAATCAAAGACGGCGGACTGCTGGAACACATAACGAAAAAATAAAGTTAACCGCGGATTTTACGGATTGATGCGGATTTATTCTTGCTTGGTCTTTAAATTAGTTGCTGAAATATAGACAGGATTGTGGTATTATACACAGGTTGAGGTCAAATAGTAACGAATGAATCAAGTTTGGGAAATTTAAGAAATTCGAATTATAACTGACACATAATACAAAGGTTTATAAAAGGAAAGAAGTTATAATGAACAGAGTAAAAGCGAGGATTGTACGGGGAGCTAATAAGTCTGAGCGTATTGCTTATATTACAACTGCAGAAGGGATTCGCGCTGAGGTTCTTTTAAGCGCTGCCCAAACTGGTTCCAATCATATTCTCGCGGCCGAGGTAGCCAGAGACAACAACAATGTTCTAATTGAACTACCTCAAGAGACGTCTTCAGGATATTGGAGAGTTTGGGTTAATAAAAACCAAATACTCAGTAAATAACATGATACTGACGGACCGCGAAATTCAAATATTCCTTGCTAACCGTCAGATTAGCATAAAGCCGGAACCAGACTCAACCAGGTATAGCTCCACCTCTGTTGATTTAACTTTAGCAAAACAGCTTCGAGTTTGGTCGTTCGACCAAATTGAGAAAAGCAAAGGTGAAATCATTACACGTGTTCAAAGAGACGAAGGGACAGCAGCGATTGTGCAACGCACAAAGATCCCTCCGCCGTGATAGAGAGCCCTCGTTCTTTGAGCCACCGGTATACCATGGACTCCGATACGCTAAATCCATCGTTGTCAGTGATGTGCAGGCTAATCTCACGGCAGGACAACTCCGGATAGAATGTGGCATATTCCAGGATCTTGTCCAGCTGATGGAGTAAGCACAGAGCAAGCTTATCAGACGCGTCATTTCGGTAGATCCTCTGGGTTTACCTTTTTGAGACTCAAGTCTCCATAGAGGACACGCAAAGTCTCGGAGCTTTTTGGCTGAAACCAGAATATTTGGGTCTTGATAGGATCAATGGCTGGAGGTGCTGTCTACCCTTGCAGGAGGCTTTTTATGAGGTCGCCGCTTGACACCACTGTACTACTGACGGTCCTATTTTTGGAGTCACGAATTGTGTACGAATCGTGTGCGAACAGTAACGTATCGTAAACATAATTTCTTGCAGAAAAAAGGCTTGCGATCTAAACCGCGGTTCTGTAGCATTAAGCAGGAGGGGCGGGTTCGAATCCCGCCCTCTCCG